>JUNU01000047.1 GCA_001067655.1 Neisseria lactamica | reverse complement strand
GTACGGCAAGGCGAGGCAACGCCGTACTGGTTTAAAGTTAATCCACTATAATTTGATACGGCGATTATCTGCCCCCTTATCAAGAAGGTTTTAGGGAGAGCGCAACCATCGGATTGACTTTAACCAGAATCAGCGCCCAGTTTTGCATGAGCGCTAGTCTTAAGCTCCCTTTGTCGGAAAAAAACAGATTACCGAATACGATGTTTGCCATTTCTGTCGATTTTGACCAATTTGACGTCGAATATCAAAACGGAATTCGGACCGATTTTATTGTCAATCTTTTCTTCTCCGTAAGCGAGTTTGGCAGGAATATAAAAGGTAGCCTCGCCGCCTTCTTTCAAAAGCTGCAAACCTTCTCCTAAGCCTTTTATGATTTGTCCAACCGGAACAATCGAGTATTCGCCTACGCTGTCATCACTTACACCGTCTTTACTGCTGTCGAAAACAGTACCGTCAATCAGACGGCCTTCATATCCAATATGTACAAGATCGTTTTTCCGAGGCTGTCTGCCTGTTCCTTCTTTGATCATTTTGTATTGCAAACCGGATGCTGTTGTTTTCACCCCCTCTTTAGTGGCATTTTCTTTCAAAAAAGCTTCGCCTTTTTCTTTATTGGCTTGTGCTTCTTCCTCATATTTTTTGTTTGCTTTGTAGTGGAGTTCCTTCATGATTTCCATCAGAGCTGTGTTGGCTTCTGGTTCACTCAATTTGGTCTGTTTACCATCATATACGGACTGTACGGCATTAAAGAAGGATTTCATATCGACCTCCAAACCCAGATCCTTTAGCTGCTTCACAGAGCCGCCCATTACTATCCCCACTGCATAGCTATCTTTTTCAACTTGACTTTTGAAAGATGAAGATGTATCCGATTCAACAGAAGTCCCGGTCTCTTTTGCAGTTGTACCGTTAAGGGATGAAGGCGTGGTCGTAGTTGAAGAAGTATCGGGGGTTTTATTGCTGCAAGCTGTCAGGGAAAACGTGGCAATCATGCCAACATGCTTAATTTCAAGATTTTATTCATAGTATTTCTCTTTGGCGGGAAATTAGAAGAAGCAGGGATTATAATCTTTGCATAAAGAAATCAGAAAAAAATCATACAAACACGATAAAAAGGTCGTCTGAAACCCGAAAACCCAGTTTTCAGACGACCTTTCTCACTCTTATGGCAATAAAGCCACACCGATCAATGTAAACTGCCATTTAAGCCTTTATCATTTTCTCCGCACTCCGCCTCCGCTGCCAAACGCACCCCTCTCCACACAGAAAGGTTCATAAATCTTCATACTTTTCATCGCACTTTACGCAAATTATAAATCGCGCACCTCGATATTTCGGGCGATACAAATTCAGCCGTTTCAATGAATTACAAACGTTAAGCACTTGAGAAGATGGGTAACGCCTCGGCAAAGGCGGTTGCGTCTCATCCGCAAGCATCCGATACTGGATTCGTCGGAAGCAGAAACACGCTTCCTGTTTATCCGTGAAGGAGCATTATCATGAAAAAAACCTTACTGACTGTTTTATTGGCTACCGCTTCTGCCATCACTTTCGCTGACGGTTCTTTTACCGGCGCAGGCTTGGAAGTCGGCGCGGGCGTGACCAAAAGTGATGTGCGCAATACCAAGCTGAATGAAAAAACCAAAGGCGACGTCGCCGTACGCGGCAGCTACAACACACAATTCGGACAAACCAACTGGATTGGCGGCGTTGAGGCCGGTGTCAAACCGCTGCACCGCAAAATCGCGGGCAATGCGAAACAAAAAGTCGATGCCAACGTTTCCTACGTCCAAGGCTACCGCCTAACCGACAATGCGCTGGCTTACGGTAAGGTCGGCTACCACTACGGCCGCTTCGACAATCTGGGTGCGAAACGCAACAATATGAACGGTCTCGGCTACGGTGTGGGCGCGAAATACGCCGTTACACCGAATGTCGAAGTCGGTGCCGAATGGGAACAAACCCGTTATAAAAAAGACAATTTGAAAGTCCACAACAACAGCTACATGGCTACTGTCGGCTACCGCTTCAAATAATCTTTTTTAAACAGACAAAGGTCGTCTGAAACCGTAAATCTGGTTTCAGACGACCTTTTTATAGTGAATTAACTTTAAACCAGTACGGCGTTGCCTCGCCTTGTCGTACTATCTGTACTGT
>JUNU01000412.1 GCA_001067655.1 Neisseria lactamica | reverse complement strand
GTACGGCAAGGCGAGGCAACGCCGTACTGGTTTAAAGTTAATCCACTATAATTTCAGACGACCCCACCGAGAAAGCCCACCATGTCCTATCAACAAATCACCATCAACGTCAACGACGCCGTCGCCGAACGCCTCGCCGACGCCCTGATGGAACACGGCGCACTCTCCGCCGCCATCGAAGATGCCTACGCAGGCACTGAAAACGAACAAGCCATCTTCGGCGAACCCGGTATGCCGACCGAACAAATCTGGCAGCAAAGCAAAGTCATCGTCTTGTTCGGTGAAAACGACGATGCCGCAGCCATGATTCAAGCCGCCAGCCAAGCATGCGGGTTGAAAGACTTGGCATACACCAGCGAAATCCTTGCCGACCAAGACTGGGTGCGCCTGACCCAAGCGCAGTTCGACCCCATCCAAATTTCCGAACGCCTGTGGATTACCCCCTCTTGGCACGAAGCACCGAACAGCAACGCCGTCAACCTCCAGCTCGATCCCGGGCTAGCCTTCGGTACCGGCAGCCATCCGACCACACGCCTCTGCCTCAAGTGGCTGGACACACAACTCAAAGGCGGCGAAAGCGTCCTCGACTACGGCTGCGGCTCAGGTATCCTGACCATCGCTGCCCTCAAGCTCGGCGCAGGTTCTGCCGTCGGCGTCGACATTGACGAACAGGCGATCCGCGCCAGCAAGGACAACGCCGCACAAAACCACGTTGATGCACAGTTCTACCTGCCCGACGGCCTGCCGCAAGGACAATTCGACATTGTCGTCGCCAACATCCTCGCCAACCCCCTGCGCATGCTCGGCGAAATGCTCGCCGCCCGCACCAAACAGGGCGGTCGCATCGTGTTGTCCGGTTTACTGGACGAACAAGTTGAAGAACTCAGCGGCATTTACAGCCAATGGTTCGACATCGAACCCGCCGAAATCGATGAAGGCTGGGCAAGGCTCAGCGGCGTCAAACGCTGATAGCGATACGTTCAAACAAAAGGTCGTCTGAAAACCGATTCAGGTTTCAGACGACCTTTTTTCATGCCGATCCCGTATCAATAATTGGTCGAGCAGAACTGCTCACGTTTGTCCGCATCAGCGGCATAACACGTCAAGCCCATGCCCGCCGCGTTGCTGTTGTTCGCCTTCGCCCCAGGTTTTTTGTTCACCAAAACCTTGCCGTTTTTCCCAATTTCGACGGTTACGCCTTTACCGTTTTTCAGCTTCCACTTCAATACCTGCGCATCGGCATTCTGACACTTGTTGACCGAACAGCCGCCTTCAGCCGCGACATTACCGTTTTTATAAATCACACACTGCTGCTGGCTGTCGGTACAAGCCGCATACGCAGCAACGGAAAAACAGGAAATCAGCGCGGCAAACAAAACAAGTTTCATGGTTTGGACTCCTTGGGTGGTGATGATGGGTTTGTAATATTTGGAACTATACGCCGGTTTGTATCGATAAGCCATCGGGCGTCAGGTAAGCAATATATTGATTCGATATTGGGTAAGTTTCAAATGTTATCAATCAGTTGGTAATAAAATATTCATTAGTGCGATATTAATATAGTAGTTGCTTCTACCTATCTTTTCTTTGTGCAGGAATCCGCCTTCCGTCAGTTCGTCCAGATATTTGGCGGCACTGGGGCGGGAAACGTTCAGCGTTTTCATCAGGAAATCGATTTTTGTGTAGGGATGATTGAACAGGTGGTTAATCAGGTCTTGGCTGTAGAAGCTGAAGTTTTGCCTGATGCGGTGTTTGTAGTCCAGCATAGCTTGATGGATGTGCTGCACGGTATCGATGCCGTCCTTGGCGGTTTGTTCCACGGCTTCCAGCATATACAGCAACCAGTCTTCCCATTCACCCGTATCGCGTACATGTTGCAGCAGGCGGTAATATTCGCTTTTGTTCCGCACCAGATAGCGGCTGAGGTATAAGACGGGAATATCCAGCAATCCGGTTAAAACCAGATACAGCACATTGATAATCCTGCCTGTTCTGCCGTTGCCGTCGTAAAACGGGTGAATGCTTTCAAACTGATGATGGAGCAGCGCCATGCGGATAAGCGGGTCGATAGGTTTTTCCGTGTTGTCGTCGTTGATAAATGCTTCCAATCTGCTCATCAGGCGAATGATGTCGTCCGTATGTTGCGGCGGCGTATAGACGGTTTTGCCGGTACGGTCATTTTTCAGCATCGTCCCCGACTGTTTGCGGAATCCGGCACGGTTTCTTTCCAACTCGGCCTGTATTGTCAAAATATGATTATTGGTCAGCATTCCGTGTTCTTGGATAAGGTCGAAGCCGCAATGCAGTGCTGAAGCATAATTCTGCACTTCTTTGATGGCAGGACTAGACTGGCTTGCCGATATTCCTGCACGGAACAGTTCGTCATGGGTGGTAATGATATTTTCGATTTCGGAACTGTCTTTGGCTTCCTGCAAAGACAGCGTGTTAATCAGAATGCCTTGGTTGGGAATACTGCGGCAGATGCCTTTTAATTCGGCCAGATAACGATGGGCGGAAGCCAGTTTTTTCAAGACGGCGACCGTTTCGAAATCTGCTTCGGGAGGGAATTGTTCGATTGAGTACATTTTAGGGTTTCGGTTAAATGATAAAAAAATCCCGTTTTTTTGCTATATCGCTTCGATATGATAAAAAAACGGGATTTTTTTTACAATTTAATTTTATTTATTTGTTTCAAAATGGTTTTAATTTAAATAGCACTTCAGACTACTGTTACCGCTTCAACTTCGCCAACGCATCCGCCATCGCCGAATTTGCAGGCTGCTTTTCGCGCGGTGACTTGCTTGAACGGCTGTTTGCGTCGCGTTTTTCGGTTTCAGGCAGCCTGCGCCCGCGTTTTTCCGCGCCTGCCTCGTCATCCAGCCGCATGGTCAGCGCAATGCGTTTTCTGGCGGCATCGACTTCCAGCACTTTCACTTTCACCACGTCGCCGGCTTTTACCACTTCGCGCGGGTCTTGGACGAATTTATTGGATAGGGCGGAGATGTGCACCAAGCCGTCCTGATGGACGCCGATGTCCACGAATGCGCCGAAATTGGCGACGTTGGAAACCACGCCTTCGAGTATCATGCCGACTTGCAAGTCGCTGATTTCGTGGATGCCTTCGGCGAAGGAGGCCGTCTGAAACTCGCCGCGCGGGTCGCGGCCGGGTTTTTCCAGCTCGGACAGGATGTCCAGAATGGTCGGCAGGCCGAAGCGTTCGTCGGTGAAATCGGACGCTTTGATTTGCTTCACACGCTCGCGGTTGCCGATGAGTTCGGCGGCGGTAATGCCTTGTTGCGCCAGCATTTTAGCGACGACGGGATAGGCTTCGGGGTGGACGGCGCTCGCGTCCAGCGGCTCTTTGCCGCCGTTAATCCGCAAAAAGCCCGCCGCCTGCTCGAAGGTTTTTTCGCCCAAACGCGGTACTTTCAGCAATTTTTTGCGGCTGTCGAACGCGCCGTTTTCATCGCGGTAGGCGACGATGTTTTGGGCAAGGGTTTGATTTAAACCGGAAATCCGCGCCAAGAGCGGGGCGGAAGCTGTATTCACGTCCACGCCGACGGCGTTCACGCAGTCTTCGACCACCGCGTCCAGTGATTTGGCGAGCTGGCTTTGGTTCACGTCGTGCTGATACTGGCCCACGCCGATGGATTTGGGGTCGATTTTGACCAACTCGGCGAGCGGGTCTTGCAGCCTGCGGGCAATGGACACCGCGCCGCGCAGGGAAACGTCCAAGTCGGGGAATTCGCGCGCCGCCAGTTCGGACGCGGAATAAATCGACGCGCCAGCTTCGGAAACGACGATTTTGTGCAGCCCCATTTCCGGCATTCCGCGCACCAGTTCGCCCGCGATTTTGTCGGTTTCGCGGCTGGCGGTGCCGTTGCCGATGGCGATGAGCTTCACGCCGTGCTGCTTAATCAGACGCGACAGCGTTGCCAACATATTGTTTTCTTGATGCAAATAGACGATGACCGTATCCAGCAGCTTGCCCGTGTCGTCCACCACGGCGCATTTCACACCGTTGCGGTAGCCGGGGTCGAGACCCAAAGTGGTCAGCCGTCCGGCGGGCGCGGCGAGCAGCAAGTCTTTGAGATTGCGGGCGAACACGGTAATTGCGTCGGTGTCGGCGGCTTCTTTCAGACGACCTAAGGCTTCAAGTTCCAGCGACAAAAAGATTTTTGCGCGCCAAGTCAGGCGCACGGTGTCGCGCAGCCATTTGTGGCCGTCTGAAACCTTGAAACGGCGGGCGATGAGTTGCTCGTATTCGCTTTGCTGCGTAATCGGCGTGTCGTCGGGCTGGTATTTGAGCGCGATGTTCAACACGCCTTCGTTGCGGCCGCGCAAAACCGCCAGCGCGCGGTGGCTGGGCATGGCGCGGACGGGTTCGCGGTGGTCGAAATAATCGCTGAATTTTTCGCCTTCGGTTTCTTTGCCTTCAACGATTTGCGCGTGGATTTCGGCTTCGTTCCACAGCTTGTCGCGCAGCGTGCCGATGAGTTCCGCGTCTTCGGCAAACTGCTCCATCAGAATCGCGCGCGCGCCATCCAGCGCGGCTTTGGCGTCGGGAACATTTTCGTTCAGGTAGCCTTGCGCGGTGGCTTCCACGTCCTGCGGCTGTTCGGCAAGCAACACGTCCGCCAGCGGCTGCAAACCGTGTTCGCGCGCGATTTGCGCTTTGGTGCGGCGTTTGGGTTTGTAAGGCAGATACAGGTCTTCCAGCGCGGTTTTGTTGTCGGTGGCTTCGATTTGCGCCCTGAGGTCGTCTGAAAGCTTGCCTTGCTCTTCAATGCTTTTTAAAACAACGGCTTTGCGATCTTCCAATTCGCGCAGGTATTGCAGCCGCTCGGCAAGCTGGCGCAGCTGCGTATCGTCCAACCCACCTGTGGCTTCTTTACGGTAACGGGCGATAAAGGGGACGGTCGCGCCGTCATCCAAAAGCTCAATGGCGGCATTAATTTGCGCGGCGGTGGCGGAGAGTTCTTGAGAGAGGATTTGGGTGATGTTCATGGGGGTCCTTTTGATGGGAGGCTGCCTGAATCTGATTATTGTTGATAGTTATTCAGGTGTTATGTATAGAAAAGGTCGTCTGAAAAATCCACTATTATAGAGGATTAACATTGTTGGCGGGTGGATGCTCAGGGTTTGGGCAGTCCCTGCCATACTTGTTTTCAGACGACCTTTTTTATTATTTTAAGGCTGAATAGTTTGTGCTGGTGTTGCTTGGACTTTTTTCGCACCAAATGTACCTACCGAGCGTTCATAGTCGTAGTAAACGCCGGCAATTTCGGCTGCGGCAGGTCCATAGAAGCCGCCTTTGACTTCCAACATGTCTGGAGAGAAGGGTTTGGAACTGTTGTCGGTCGCGAAAGTGTTTCCCGTGATTTTGGCAGTAAATTCGCCGCCGATATCTCCTTTGAGTGTTTTTTCGCTGAAATCTGCCCAAAATTTATGCCCGCTTCCTTCGTATGCGGCAGATCCGCTCAAGGGCATATCCTTCGTGGCGTATCCTTGGACGAAATGCAGGTGTTTGTGTTCGGCGGGATCCCATCCCAGTGCTTTTAATTCACTTTCTGCATAGCGGCAGTCTTCATCGCCGGATTCGCAGCCTTTTGCTGTTGGATAATAATATTCGCCATGTACGGCGTATTTCAAATCTGTCATCACGGTTTTTCGGATGACTTGACCGTATTCATTGCTATCGGTTGTATTTATTTCTCCGCCAAGCACTGCGCTGTCAGGAAATAATTTGATTTTTTCGCCATCAACAACCAGTGTGTATAAATTATCGCTCTTGCCGATTTCTCTAGGGCCGGTTCCATAGTTGTCTATATGGGGAGGCATTTCATGAAAACGCGGTTCATCGTATTCGACGGCAATGCTGCTGATTTCTTTGGTGATGTTTTCTGTTGGTTGGATGGGGGCGGTAGGGGGGATGACAACGGGCGGCGTGGTGGGTTTATCTTCTGGTTGGGGCTGGGTTTCTACTGTGGTGTTTTCTTTGTTTTCAGACGACGTGTTTTGGGGTGGTTCGGCGGGTTTGTTGTCAGCCGTTGTATTGTCTGATGGTTCGGCGGGTTTGTTTTCTGCGGGTTTGCTTCCGTTTTCGGGTACGGTCGGGGTCGGGTTTGTTGAGGGCGTTTGTCCGCTGCTGCCGCAAGCTGATAAAGCCAAGGCAATGATTAGGGCGGGGCATACGCGTGTGAACAATGAGTTCATTATTGTCTCCTATTTAAGATGGTTTCCGCATGTAAGAACAGTTGCGGAAGTGATTATATCTTTTCAATATTATTTTGCTAAGTGGATAGGTCGCGGGGTAACTTGTGATGAAGGCACAAATGATACCTCCAAGGTCGTCTGAACGTCCTTTCAGACGACCCCTTTCTACATTTTCAGCTAAAATACGCGCCATTAAAGGACAAAGCCATGATGACGCCCGAAACTCAGAAACAGCTCAAAATCACCGACGTTTCCGCCAAGAAGCTCGACAAACTCAACCTCCATACCGCATGGGATTTGGTTTTGCATTTGCCGCTGCGTTATGAGGACGAGACGCACATCATGCCGATTAAGGATGCGCCGATCGGCGTGCCGTGTCAGGTCGAGGGCGAAGTTATCCATCAGGAAGTAACGTTCAAACCGCGCAAGCAGCTGATTGTCCAAATCGCCGACGATTCCGGCAGCGTCCTTTTTCTGCGCTTTATCCACTTTTACGCCAGCCATCAGAAACAGATGGCTGTCGGCAAACGCATCCGCGCCGTGGGCGAAATCAAACACGGGTTTTACGGCGACGAGATGATTCATCCCAAAATCCGCGATGCCGAGAGCAGCGGTTTGGCGGAAAGCCTCACGCCGATTTATCCGACCGTAAACGGTTTGAACCAACCTACTTTGCGCCGCATCATTCAGATGGCGTTGGACGTTACGCCGCTGCACGACACGCTGCCCGATGCCTTATTGGGTCGTCTGAAACTGCCGCACCTCGCCGAAAGCCTGCGCCTTTTGCATTCGCCGCCGCCGAGTTTTACCATCCACCAGCTTTCCGACGGCGCGCTTCCTGCATGGCAGCGGCTCAAATTCGACGAACTTTTGGCGCAACAGCTTTCCATGCGGCTGGCGCGACAGAAGCGTGTCAGCGGCACGGCGGCGGCATTGGGCGGCGACGGTACGTTGACCCAAGCCTTGCGCCACGCCTTGCCGTTTGCCCTGACCAATGCACAAGAAAGAGTCGTATCCGAAATCCGCCGCGACATGGCGCAAACCCATCCCATGCACCGCCTGCTGCAAGGCGATGTCGGCAGCGGCAAAACCATCGTCGCCGCCTTGTCCGCCTTAACCGCCATCGAATCCGGCGCGCAGGCGGCCGTGATGGCGCCGACTGAAATCCTTGCCGAACAGCATTTCATCAAGTTCAAACAATGGCTCGAACCTTTAGGACTCGAAGTCGTCTGGCTTTCCGGCAGCCAGCGTAAAAAAGCCAAAGACGAAGCCAAAGCCAAACTCGCCGACGGCACCGTCAAAATCGCCGTCGGCACGCACGCCCTGTTTTCAGACGACGTCGAGTTTCAAAATCTAGGTTTGGTGATTGTGGACGAGCAACACCGCTTCGGCGTCGCCCAACGCCTCGCCCTCAAAAACAAAGGGTGCGACGTCCACCAGTTGATGATGTCCGCCACCCCCATCCCGCGCACGCTTGCCATGAGTTTCTTCGCCGATTTGGACGTGTCCGTCATCGACGAATTGCCGCCCGGGCGCACCCCGATTAAAACCCGCCTCGTCAACAACGTCCGCCGCGCCGAAGTCGAAGGCTTCGTCCTCAACATCTGCCGCAAAGGGCAGCAGGCATACTGGGTCTGCCCACTGATTGAAGAAAGCGAAACCCTGCAACTGCAAACCGCTACCGAAACCCTCGAGCAGCTTCAGGCGGCATTGCCCGAACTCAACATCGGCTTGGTACACGGGCGCATGAAAGCCGCCGAAAAAGCCGAAGTCATGGCTCAGTTTGCCGCGGGTCGTCTGAATGTATTGGTCGCCACCACCGTCATTGAAGTCGGCGTAGATGTGCCCAACGCCGCCCTGATGGTGATCGAACACGCCGAGCGCATGGGCTTGGCGCAGCTGCACCAATTACGCGGACGGGTAGGGCGCGGCGCAGCAGAAAGCGTGTGCGTCCTCCTGTTTGCCGAACCCTTGAGCGAACTTGCCAAAGCGCGGCTGAAAGTCATCTACGAACACACCGACGGCTTCGAAATCGCCCGCCAAGACCTCAACATCCGCGGCCCCGGCGAATTTCTCGGCGCGCGCCAAAGCGGCGTCCCCATGCTGCGCTTCGCCAACCTTGAAGAAGACCTGCATCTCTTGGAACAGGCGCGCGAAATCGCCCCGATTCTGATTGAACAAACCCCCGAAATCGTCGAAGCGCATCTGGCAAGGTGGCTTGCCAGCAGGGAAGGATATTTGGGCGTGTGAGGTTGTCTGAAAAGGCTTCGCCTGCGGATAGAGTGGATTAACTTTAAACCAGTACGGCGTTGCCTCGCCTTAGCTCAAAGAGAAC
>JUNU01000411.1 GCA_001067655.1 Neisseria lactamica | reverse complement strand
TACCGCGCCGTCTCCATCCTCCACAACCATCCCTACCACCGCGAATAGCAAAAGCCATCCCCGCAGACAGGCTTCGCGCGCGCAAACCGCATAAATCGGGCGCAGGCGTGTCTGTTGCAAAGTCAATACATTAAGAAATAGTAAACTAAGAAATATTTAGATATTGTTTGAATACCTGTCATAAGGACGATAAGATACCGACCTCATTTGATAAGGGATTGATTCAGAAACCGTTCGGGCTTGCCGTAGGAAACCTCGCCGTATGGTTTTGAAGTGAGCCACGATAAAACATCAATCCCCATTTTTATTTCACACAACAATAAACATCAAATTATTCGGTTTATGTTTCGAAAGGGGGCGGAATGAAGGAAATTCAGCGGGGATTTTCTTTGTCTCAATTGGTTTTTACCATCGTGATGGTGGGGATTTTAACGTCGATTGCCTACCCGTCTTACCAAAAATATGTTGAAAATACCAAGCTGCAGGAAGTGCGGGCCGCCATGCTGGAAAACGCCCAATTTCTGGAGCGTTTTTATCAAAAAAACGGAAGTTTCAAACAAAGTTCCACCCAATGGCCGGATTTGCCGATTAAGGAAATCGGCGATTTTTGCATCAAAGTACAAGGCGACGCCAAAGGTACGCCGGACGGGCGGTTTACCCTGAAGGCAGTAGCGCGGTCGGATAAAAATCCCAAGGTATTGAAAATCAACGAAAGCTTTGTCACGGTATCGTGTGAAACGACCGAAAGCACCTGCGAAGACAAGGCGCAGCATTTCGCCAATACGGACAAATCATGCAAGATATTTGAGTCTTGAGGTATATCGATAGCAAAAGGTCGTCTGAAAC
>JUNU01000046.1 GCA_001067655.1 Neisseria lactamica | reverse complement strand
GAGGGGATAGATTGGCAGGCAGTCCCAAATTTGGCGGCAACTTCAAAAGGATTAAGTTTCTGTGCCCTTGACTTCCGACCTCCGAGGGTGAAGAGAACAAATCATCAGGTTTGCTTTTCCCGAAAATCCTAAGACTTTCAGAAATCCTATGAACGTCTGCCGACAAAACACCAACCGAATCGGGTTATTTGTTTTCCTGACGTTTGCGATAGTCGGCAACAGCCGCTTTTACCGCATCTTCAGCCAAGATGGAGCAGTGGATTTTCACAGGCGGCAGTTCCAATTCTTCGGCGATTTCGCTGTTTTTGATTGCCAGCGCGTCATCCAGGCTTTTACCTTTTACCCACTCGGTAATCAGGCTGGACGAAGCGATGGCGGAGCCGCAGCCGTAGGTTTTGAATTTCGCATCTTCGATGATGCCTTCGTCGTTCACTTTGATTTGCAGGCGCATGACGTCGCCGCAGGCGGGCGCGCCGACCATACCGGTGCCGACAGATTCGTCGTTTTTGTCGAAAGTACCGACGTTACGGGGGTTTTCATAGTGGTCGATTACTTTATCGCTATATGCCATGATGTGGTTTCCTTAATGTTTTTTGATGGTTTAAGTGGTTTGTTTGCCGGTTTTCAGACGACCTGAAGTTTAGATTTTGCACGCACCGCCTTCGCAGCCGTCGTCGTTTTCCGAATCGACGCCGCCTTCCACGGTAACGCCGTCAAAATCTTCAAGCAGGTTGTCGAGATTGTCCAAATCTAAATCTTGTTCGTTCATGATTTTGTATCCTTGATTTTAATGTGGTGGCTTTTAGGTCGTCTGAAAAGGTCTTTGGGGATTTTCAGACGACCTTTTTTGTTTGTAATCTTTGGCTGGCTGAGCTGGATTGCAAAATCCAACGTTCCATCAGTTGTAACGGATTTTTTAGGCTTTCAACTGACATACGTTTGCTGTTTGTTTTAAGGTCGTAAACTTGGACGGTCAAATTCCAAGCAACATTCCTCATGGCAAAAAGGACATTTTGCGTATTTTTTACAACCACCACTCCCTTTAGGTACTGGTTTAGGGAAGCTATTTCCACTTTTTGGGTATGTTGCACCACATTTCTTGCAAACAATATCATTACCTTGGCAATTACATTTTTCATATCTACTCATAATACTTTCCTTCATCTCCAATTAGAAAATTAGAAAATAATTTCTTAGTTTACTCAAAATTTGAACGTCCAAACTCTATTACGGCATTTACTTAGTGGACAACTTTAATGCGCCGCCCATTCAATCGAGTTCAAATCAATTCCGTCTTTGAACATTTCCCACAGCGGCGACAGTTCGCGCAGTTTGCCGATTTTGGATTTAATCAGTTCGGCGGCGAACTGCACTTCTTCTTCGGTGGTCATGCGGCCGAAGGTGATGCGCAGGGATGAGTGTGCCAGTTCGTCGTTGCGGCCGAGCGCGCGCAGGACGTAGCTGGGTTCGAGCGAGGCGGAGGTGCAGGCGGAACCGCTGGATACGGCGAGTTCTTTTACCGCCATAATCAGGCTTTCGCCTTCGACGAAGTTGAAGCTGACGTTCAGGTTGTTCGGGGCGCGGTGTTCGAGGTCGCCGTTGATATAGACTTCTTCGATGCCTTCGATGCCTTTGAGGAAGATGTCGCGCAGTTTGCGGTAGTGTGCCATGTCTTGCTCGAGTTCTTCTTTGGCGATGCGGAAGGCTTCGCCCATGCCGACGATTTGGTGGGTCGGCAGGGTGCCGCTGCGGAAGCCTCGTTCGTGACCGCCGCCGTGCATTTGGGCTTCGAGGCGGACGCGGGGTTTGCGGCGGACGTACAGTGCGCCGATGCCTTTGGGGCCGTACACTTTATGACCGGACATGGACAGCAGGTCGATTTTGGCGGCTTCGACATCGACAGGCACTTTGCCGCAGGCTTGGGCGGCATCGACGTGGAAGATGATTTTGCGTTCGCGGCAGATTTCGCCGATGGCGGGAATGTCTTGCACTACGCCGATTTCGTTGTTCACCCACATCACGGAAATCAGGATGGTGTCGTCGCGGATGGCGGCTTTGAGTTCTTCCAAATCAATCAGGCCGTTTTCTTGTACGCCGAGGTAGGTTACTTCGAAACCTTGGCGTTCGAGTTCGCGCATGGTGTCGAGCACGGCTTTGTGTTCGGTTTTGACGGTGATGAGGTGTTTGCCTTTGGTTTTGTAGAAGTTTGCCGCGCCTTTGATGGCGAGGTTGTCGGACTCGGTCGCGCCGCTGGTGAAGACGATTTCTTTGGGATCGGCGTTAATCAGGGCGGCGATGTCGGCGCGGGCTTTTTCGACGGCTTCTTCCGCTGTCCAGCCGAATGCGTGGCTGTTGGAAGCGGGGTTGCCGAAGGTTTCGGTCAGATAGGGAATCATTTTTTCGGCAACGCGTTTGTCAACGGGGGTGGTGGCGGCGTAGTCGAGATAAACGGGGGTTTTGACGGTCATGGTTTGCTCTTTCTTTTTCTGTAATGTACTTAATGGATATGTGTAAATTGGATGACGTGGCTGCCGTCATCGCTGTTTTTCTGTTCGATGATGCTTTGCAGGGTAACGCTGCTGAGGTAATCGTTGATGGTTTTGTTCAGGTTTTCCCAAAGGTCGTGCGTCAGACAAGGCGCACCGTGGTGGCAGTTGGCTTTGCTGCTGCATTGGGTGGCGTCCAGCTTGTCTTCGGCGGCGGAAATGATTTGGGCGATATTGATTTGTGCGGGAGGGGCGGCGAGGATGTAGCCGCCGCCGGGGCCGCGCAGGCTTTCGACCAGCCCGGCGCGCCGCAGTTTGCTGAATAGTTGTTCGAGATAGGAAAGCGAAATGCTTTGGCGTTCGCTGATGGCGCTGAGTTTGACAGCGCCGGTTTGCGCGTTCATCGCCAAATCGATCATGGCGGTAACGGCAAAACGCCCTTTTGTGGTCAGTCTCATGGTAGGTGCCTGTGTCGGCTTTTTTATAGTGGTGCGATTGTCTAATATCTGAGTGATTCAGTCAAGTATATTCAGGCATCTTCCGATTGTTTGTTTAAATGGCTGTGCGAATTGATTTTTATCTGCCTGAAGATTTCTCTTTTTTATCTGAAACTTGAATCCGAGGTCGTCTGAAAAGTGCTATTACCCCGCTTTTGGCGGGGTTAAAACCATTTGCTTTATAATTGCGATTGATATAGATTATCTAATTCATACTAAATCATTATGGTATTGCAAAAGGTCGTCTGAAACCGCCCTGCCCGTTTCAGACGACCCAATCCATAAGCAACCCCTTAACAGAGGCAATCAACAATGAAACGCGATTTGAGCAAAATGACCTGTATCGAAGACCTGCGCCTTGTCGCCAAGCGCAAGATGCCGCGCATGTTTTACGATTACATCGATTCAGGTTCTTGGACGGAAACTACCTACCGCGAAAACACTTTGGATTTCAAAGACATCCGCTTCCGCCAAAAGGTATTGGTCAATATGGAAGGCAGAAGCTTGGAAACCAAAATGATCGGTCAGGATGTGAAAATGCCGGTAGCGATTGCGCCGACTGGCTTTACCGGCATGGCACACGCCGACGGCGAAATCTTGGCGGCGCGGGCGGCGGAGAAGTTCGGCATTCCGTTTACGCTCTCCACCATGTCCATCTGCTCGATTGAAGACGTTGCCGAAAACACCAGCGCGCCGTTTTGGTTTCAGCTTTATGTGATGCGCGACCGCGAGTTTATGGAAAACCTGATTAAGCGCGCGAAAGATGCCAAATGCTCGGCATTGGTTTTGACCGCCGATTTGCAGGTTTTGGGCCAACGTCACAAAGACATCAAAAACGGCCTGTCCGCGCCGCCGAAACCGACCATCGCCAATTTAATTAATCTGGCAACTAAGCCCGAATGGTGCATGAAAATGCTGAACACGGAACGCCGCACGTTCCGCAATATCGTCGGACATGCTAAAAACGTCGGCGATTTGTCTTCGCTGTCTTCGTGGACGTCCGAACAATTCGACCCGCGCCTGAGCTGGGACGACGTCGCGCGCATTAAAGATTTGTGGGGCGGCAAGCTGATTATCAAAGGCATTATGGAACCTGAAGATGCGGAAAAAGCAGCGAAAAGCGGCGCGGACGCATTGGTCGTTTCTAACCACGGCGGCCGCCAGCTCGACGATACCGTATCCTCGATCAAAGCCTTGCCCGACATCGTCAGCGCAGTCGGCAGCGACATCGAAGTGTGGATGGACAGCGGCATCCGCAGCGGTCAGGACATCCTCAAAGCATGGGCTTTGGGAGCGAAAGGCACAATGATAGGCCGCGCGTTCCTCTACGGTTTGGGCGCATACGGCGAAGAAGGCGTTACCCGCGCGCTGGAAATCCTATATAAGGAAATGGACGTATCCATGGCGTTTACCGGCCATCGCAATATTCAGGACGTCGATGCAAGCATCCTGCAAAGCACACGCTGGCCTAATGACAAATTCTGATGGCTTTGAAACACCAAACCGGCGGTTAAACAGATTAACCGCCGGTTTGGTGTTTCATTTTGGTGTTTCATATAGAAAGGTCGTCTGAAAATATGTTTTCAGACGACCTCATCATTACCCAGCATTCATCCTATCTTCAAACGCTGCCAAAATCCGCGCGACTTCTTCCGCGTCTTTGACCGCCCTTACCGCGTCAAACAGTTCCTGCGCTTCTCCAAACTCTTTCTTCATCATGCCCAGCCATTGTTTCAGACGAGCGACGGGGTATTTGTTGTTTGCTTCTTTGGCGAGACACAAATGGAAAAACTGGTTTATCCACACCGAAACTTCGGCGAAATCGGTATCGCGGACGGTTTCGCCGTTTTCGTATTGTTTGATTTGGCGTGCCAAATCGGGGCGGATGACAGCGCCGCGGCCGAGCATGACGCTGTTGCAGCCCGTCATCTCTTTAATGCCGATATAGTCTTTGAGGCTGAACACGTCGCCGTTGGCGGTTACAGGGATGGCGACGTGTTCGCGGATTTTGCGTATCCATTCCCAATGCGCGGGCGGTTCGTAGCCTTCAACTTTGGTGCGGGCGTGTACGGTCAGGGCGCAGGCTCCGCTTTCGGCAATGGCGGCGGCGCATTCGAGCGCGAGGCTTTTGTCTTCGTAGCCGAGCCGCATTTTGCCGGTGAGCGGGATGTGTTCGGGCAGGCGTTGGCGCAGGGTTTTGACGATATGGTGGATAAGATCCGGCTCTTTGAGCAGGACGGCGCCGCCTTTGTGTTTGTTGACCGTCGGGGCGGGGCAGCCGAAATTAAGGTCGATTTTGTCCGCGCCGAAGCGTACGGCTTCCAAAGCGTTGACCGCCATATTGTCGGCATCGCTGCCTAAAAGCTGGACGGTACAGGGCGTGCCGGCGGGGGTCTTGTTGCCGTTGGCGATTTCGGGGACGTATTTGAGCCAGGTGGAACGGGAATGGACGGTGTGGGTAATGCGGACAAACTCGCTGACGCATTCGTCGTAGCCGCCGATACGGGTCAGCAAATCGCGCATCACATCGTCCACCAGCCCCTGCATGGGCGCAAGGATAAGCTGCATATCGGAGGAGGTCGTCTGAAAAAAGGAAATGCGTATTGTAGCGGTATATCGGTTAAAATACACGCTTTCCACGAAGAACTGACCGCCGCCATTGCTGAACTGCCTTGATTTCCCGATTTTGATTTTTCAGACGATCCCTTTTCAGACGACCTCATCATGAACCCGAAAATTCCCGCCACAGCAGCCATGTTGGTCAAAAACTCGGAACGCTATCTGCACGAAGTTTTGACCGTGCTTCAAGACTTCGACGAAGTTTTGCTGCTCGACAACGGCTCGACCGACCGCACCTTCGAAATTGCCGAACGCTTCACCAACGTCAGTTATTACAAATACGACTTCATCGGCTTCGGCCCGATGAAAAACCTTGCCGCCCGCCTCGCGCAAAACAATTGGATATTCAGCATAGACAGCGACGAAGTGGCGGATAGCGAATTGGTTGCCGCCATCCGCAAAGCCGTCGCGGAAAACAAAGAACAAAACATCTTCTCGCTCTCGCGCCTGAACCACTACAACGGCCGTTTGATCAAAGCCTGCGGATGGTATCCCGATATTATCCCGCGCCTTTACCACCGCCGGTTTACCCGTTTTTCCGACCGTCAGGTGCATGAATCGCTGATCTTGCCGCCCGATGCAAACGTCCGTCCGCTCGAAGGTCGTCTGAAACACTATTCCTTCGAAAACGCCGAAGGGCTGATTCAGAAAATGCAGCAATACAGCTCGCTCTACGCCGAAGAAAACCGCTACAAAAAAGACAGCTCGCCCTTCAAAGCCCTGTTGCACGGCAGCGTATCGTTTGTCAAAAACTACCTGCTTAAACGCGGTTTCGCCTACGGCGCGGACGGCTTGACCATTTCCATCGCCAATGCGCAAGGTTCGTACTACAAATATGTCAAACTTTACGAGCGCAACCGCAATATCAGCGTCGCCCTGATTGTAACCACCTACAACCGCCCCGACGCGCTGGAGCTGGTTTTAAAATCCGCGCTCGCGCAAACCCGCCGGCCCGACGAAATCATCGTCGCCGACGACGGTTCGCGCCAAGACACCGCCGCAGTCGTCGAGTTCATCCGCAGCCATACCGACATCCCCGTCAAACATTCTTGGCGGCCGGACGACGGCTTCCGCGCCGCCGAATCACGCAACCGCGCACTGGCGCAAGCAAAAAGCGACTACATCATCCTTATCGACGGCGATATGATACTCGACCCATCCTTCATCGCCGACCACCTCAAGCTCGCACGCAAAGGCAGGCTGATACAGGGTTCGCGCGTTATCCTGACCCAAAACCGCACCCAAGAAATTTTAGATTCCGGCGAATTGCCCGATTTGTCCGCGCTCAGCCAAGGCATAGAAAAACGCCTCTCCGCCCTGCGCTGTCGCAGCCTGTCCGCCCTGATCGGCAGCCAAAGCAACCGCAAACACAAAGGCATCAAAACCTGCAATATGGGCTTTTTCCGCAGCGATGCGCTCGCCGTCAACGGCTTCGACAACCGCTTTGTCGGCTGGGGGCGCGAAGACAGCGAGTTCGTCGCCCGCCTCTTCCATAACGGCATGAAACGCCACAACCTCAAATTCGCCGGCATCGCCTACCACCTTTGGCATCACGAAGCCGAACGCGACGCCCTGCCGCAAAACGACGCCCTGCTCAAAGCCACGTTGTCCGAACAAAAAATCCGCTGCGAAGACGGCATGGACGAGTTCATAAAATAAACCGCTTTGCGCGCGTTTCCCCCTCAAACGTCGTCTGAAACCTTTCAGACGACGTTTTACCTTAAAGCAGCCGCCAGCCCATCAAATCTTTACTGAAACCAAACACTTGCAGTGTTATACTATCAATACAACGACAAACTACGCACACACTACGGTTACACATCATGTCCCCCCGCCCGATTACCATCACCTCATACAACATGCACAAAGGCATGTCCGCGCTCAACCGCAAAGTCCAAGTGGACAACATGGCGGAAGAGCTTCGCGGCATAGGCTCGGATGTCCTGTTTTTGCAGGAAGTGCAAGGTCAACACCTGATGCGCAGCAACAGGCTGCCCGACTTCCCCAAACAACCGCATTACGACATCCTCGGCGACCGCCTCTCCTACAACCGCAGCTACGGCAAAAACGCCGTTTACCCGCAGCGCCACCACGGCAACGCCATCCTCAGCCGCCTGCCGCTGGAAACCCGCCACAACCTCAACATCAGCGTCAACAAACTCGAACAGCGCGGCGTCCTCCATTGCGAAGTCCTGCCCGAAGGCTGGGACACCCCGCTCGTCTGCCTGTGCGCCCACCTCAACCTGCGCGAACCCGACCGCGCCAAACAATACCGCGCCATCTTCGAATACGTCGTACATCACATCGACCCGCAAAGCCCGCTGATTCTTGCCGGCGACTTCAACGACTGGCGGCAAAAATCCGCCCTATCCTTAGGCAACGCCTTGAACCTGAACGAAGTATTCGTCGACAGCAACGGCAAACGCCCCAAAACCTTCCCCGCCCGCCTGCCCGTCCTCAGCCTCGACCGCGTCTACACCCGCAACTTGGAAGTCTTAGATTCGCAAATCCACAACGGCAAAAACTGGCAACGCCTCTCCGACCACTTACCCTTAAGCGTCAAAGTCCGACCCAAACTGCCTTGACCGCACCAATGCCAAAGGTCGTCTGAAAACCTGAAATCGGGATTTTCAGACGACCTTT
The DNA here is from genome assembly GCA_001067655.1 of Neisseria lactamica. GTDB lineage: Bacteria > Pseudomonadota > Gammaproteobacteria > Burkholderiales > Neisseriaceae > Neisseria > Neisseria lactamica_B. The sequence continues at coordinate 105 of JUNU01000046.1, read as the reverse complement.
GCAAATATAGTGGATTAAATTCAAATCAGGAAAAGGCGACGAAGCCGCAGACAGTACGGCAAGGCGAGGCAACGCCGTACTGGTTTAAAGTTAATCCACTATATT
>JUNU01000410.1 GCA_001067655.1 Neisseria lactamica | reverse complement strand
ATAGTACGGCAAGGCGAGGCAACGCCGTACTGGTTTAAAGTTAATCCACTATAACTCATGAAAAAACCGGTTTCAGACGACCTTTGATGTAATCGAGGTCGTCTGAAACCGGTGGATTTACGATTCTGCCTTATCTTCCGTCTTGTCCTTCTGACCGGGCAGATAAGGCATGATGACTTCAGACAATGATTGGAAATAAGGAATACTGTATGAGCTTTGCCAATCTTCCGTTTCCGGCAAATCGGTGTGGGCGCAGACCATGACCGCCAAAGTCACCAGCAACACGCCTTTGGCTGCACCGAACACGCCGCCCAAAACTCTGTTGACGCTGCCCAACCCCATCGATGACGCTGCGTTAGTCAGTATGGTGCGCAAAAACTGCTGTAAAAAACGCGCCAAAAAGAAAATCACGACAAACGAAATGGCAACGCCCAAGGCATGCGGTTGAATCGATTTGAACGCCACTTCCGAAAACGGCACGGCAAACGTTTTAGCCAACAAGAAGGAAATCACCCACGCAAACAGCGAACCCGCTTCGGCAATGACGCCGCGTATCATCGACATCACGATACACGCCGCGATCACGCCGAAGGCGAGTATGTCGGCTAACGGAATATCATTCATTGGTGACCTGTCCGGCAATGCCGTGTACGCGCAATTTGTTCAAGTCGCGTTCGGCTTCGTAGGCGTTTTTGTATGCGCCTGATTTGACGCGGTAAACCTTGCCTTTATCCGTCATCACTTCGGTAATGGTTGAGTCGATACCTGCCGCTTTCATTTTGCGTTGCAGACTCAAGGCGCGTTCTTTTTCAGCATAACCAGCCTGAATCGCGGCTTTTTTACCTGATTTGACTTCAGCGGTTTTGGTTTTTGCCTTTTCAGACGACCTTTCGGCAGCAGCGGTTTTCTCTGCCTTGGCTGCCGGCTCGGCTTTGGCTTTGGCAACTTTCGCTTCTGCTTCTCTTACCGCAGAAGCTTTTTTGTTAGCTGTTTCAATTTTTTCGTATTTGGAAGCATCTACCCGAATTCTTTCTTTAGGTTCGGACGCGGATGCCGTAACGGTTTCTTTGGCTTTTTCCGCTGCCGCTTTGTGTTTCGCCGCTGCTTCTTCTTTGGGTTTTAACGCCTTACGTTCGGCAACGGCTTTTTCAGCTTTTTCCAACTGCGCCAGCTTGTTGCGTTCGGCTGTGGCAGCGCGTTCGGCTTTCTCGGCTTTGGCAGCTTGAAGCGCACGTTTGCGGGCGGCGGCATTGGCTTCGCGTTCCGCTGCTTCTTGGGCTTGAAGCTGCTGCGCTTTACGCTGCTCTTCACGATTACGGCGGCGCTCGGCTGCTTCGCGCTTGGCGGCTTCGGCTTTTTGGATTTTCTCGGATTCTTCCAAACCTTTGATGTCGCTGTCTGACAGCGTATCGTTAATCAGCACCAAAGGCGGACCTAAATCTTCGGGCGCGGCAGGCGGCGCTTCAGGTTGCGGTTCGGGCTGCGCTTGGGCATTTCGCTCCGGCGCGCCGATTTCCTGAGGCTTGTCCGCTGCTTCCGCTACTTCGGCATCGGCATTTTTAGCCGCTTCTGCCGCTGCTTCCAACTCTTCTTTGGTAGAAGGTTCCAACACGGTCGCATCCGCCAGGTTGGCAGGTTCTGCGTTGGCATTATTCTGTTGGATGGTTGTAGTTTGGGCGTTTTCTTCTGGCTTGTTTTCCGGTCCGGTTGACAGGGCGACGCCCAATAAAACGGTCGATGCCGCCACCAACCCCGATGCCATAACCAAGCGGCGGCGGTTGCGGCGTTTGAGCTGTTCGTAACCGGTCAGAACTTCATTTTGCTTATTGTCAGACATGGAGATTTCCTTTTACAACGCCGCCATCACGTCGGCAACGGTATGAAATGAGCCGAAAACAACGATTCTATCATTTTCGCCCGCCTTCGCCAAAGCTGCGCGGTACGCCTCACGAACGGAGGTAAAAGTTTGTATATTTTCGATATTTTGTGCTTCCAGTTTCGCCTGCAAGGCTTCCGCCGTCATGCCGCGCGGCATGTCCAAAGGCGCGATATACCATTCGTCGAACTGGTCTTTAACGATTTCCAACACGCCGTCTATGTCTTTGTCGGACAGCATGCTGAACACGGCGGTGCGTTTTTGCGCAAACGCCAAATTAATCAGGCTGCGGCGTAAGGCGCGGGCGGCGTGGGGGTTGTGTCCGACATCCAAAACGGTCAGCGGACGGCCGGGCAGGACTTGGAAACGTCCGGGGTTTTCAACCAACAGCAAACCGCGCTTGATGGCGCCGATGTCCACCGGCAGTTTGTCGTTCAAACATTCCAACACGGTCAGCGCGCAGGCGGCGTTGGAAAGCTGATATGCGCCGCGCAATGCGGGGAACGGCAGGGAATTGCGGTTGCGTGCGGGGTCGTCTGAATGCTGTGGATGGAAGCGGTAGTTCCATTGGATGTTTTCCAATGAGGCGAAATCGAAATCGCGCTGCACCATCAACAACTTCGCGCCTATGGCTTCGGCGTGTGCGACCAACGATTCGGGCGCGGGGTTTTGACCGCAGATTGCGGGTTTGCCGCTGCGGAACACGCCTGCTTTTTCAAAGCCGACCTGCTCGACCGTATCGCCTAAAAACGCCTGATGATCCAAATCCACACTGGTAACCACCGCGCAATCGCAGTCGAACACATTAACTGCGTCCAAACGTCCGCCCAAGCCGACTTCCAATATCATTACATCCACTTGTTCGCGAATGAAGATATCGACCGCCGCCAAGGCATTGAATTCAAAATAAGTCAGCGATATTTCGCCGCGCGCCGCTTCGATGCGCTCGAAGGAAACGGTAATGAGGTCGTCTGAAACCGGCTCGGCGTTGACGGCGATGCGTTCGTTGTAACGCAACAAATGCGGACTGGTCAGCGTACCGACTTTGAAGCCTGCCTGTTTATAAATCTGTGTCAGGTAGGCGCAGACCGAACCTTTACCGTTTGTTCCCGCGACAACGACGACGGGGCATTTCGGCTCGAGCTTCATGCGTTTTTTCACTTCGCTCGTGCGTTCCAAGCCCATGTCGATTAAGCCGCCGCTGTGGGCGGTTTCCAAATGCGAGAGCCAGTCTTGTAATGTTTTCATGTGTGTTTCGTTTTTCAAAAGGTCGTCTGAAACCGTCGCTTTGGAATAATGGGGACGGTTACTGCTGTTTGTGTCGACTATTTTTATATTGGGTTTAATTTGACGAGAACAAGACGGGAAACCGCCTTGTTGAATTAAATCGGATTCGCGTCATCCTGAGCCTGACACCAGCGCGCCCAAACTTTCAGACGACGGTAAGATTCTTTATCCGCCATATCGGGCGTAACACATTGCCGTATCGTTTTGCCGTCGACGTTCCACTGCAAAAACAAAGCATAAGGGGTCAACATGGTCGCACCGTCCAACACCGCGCCCTGCCCTTCTCCGTCTCCGCAAAATACGGAAGCGCGCGCATGGCGGTCGATGGCGATTTTCTTTACTGCACCCGCCGTCCGCAAATTCACCACGCGCCAAACGTGGACAAAACTACCCGCCAACGCCACCAGCCCCAACCACATCATCCAGCCGTAAAACCATATCAGGCACACAGCAACTGCGGACAAATGCAACAAGACGGACAAGGCTTTTAAAGAACGGGACGGCTTCAAGGTCGTCTGAAAAGCGCGCATCGCCTTACATCATATTGTCGAACACGGGCGTAATGCTCAATTCCGCTTCTTCCATGTCCAAAACCATATCGTGGATTTCGGTATCGAAAAATTCCCAAAACGCCTTCAGGCTCATGTCTTGCGGCCACTTGCTTTTGTCGATGTCCCAGCCTGCCAGTTCCGCCTCGAAAATCTGTTGGTAGCGTTCGTCGAAATAGGCAATCACGGCTTCCGGCTCATCAAACTGCGGCACGAGAAACACGGAGCAGTTGGCACGGATTTGCTCGATGGTCAGGTCGGGCATATTTTCATCGGCGGATTTCAGCCATTCCAAAAAGCGGGCGGTCGGCTTAAGCACGACGGCGGTACGGTCAACAAAATACATGGTTTTCCTTTGAAACGGCAAAAGCAAAGAAAACCTTTTTGCTTTGCCGTCTATATCTATCGATTGCATCGCCAAAGGTCGTCTGAAAGCCCAAATCTGTCTTTCAGACGACCTTTTGACAAGCTGTTAATGCGTCATCACTTGCTGCAAGAACTGTTTGGCGCGTTCGTGTTTCGGATTGGTAAAAAACTCTTCAGGCGTTTCGTTTTCCAAAATCTGCCCTTTATCCACAAAAATAATGCGGTCAGCCACTTCGCGCGCAAAGCCCATTTCATGCGTAACACACATCATGGTCATGCCGCTTTCCGCCAAGTCCTGCATCACTTTCAACACTTCGCCGACCATTTCCGGGTCGAGCGCGGAAGTCGGTTCGTCAAACAACATCACGCGCGGCTCCATCGCCAACCCGCGCGCAATCGCCACGCGCTGCTGCTGACCGCCGGAAAGCTGGCTGGGGAAAGCATCTTTTTTATGCGCCAAACCCACGCGTTCCAACAGCTCCATCGCCTTTTCCTCAGCCTGTTCGCGGCTTTGTTTTTTCACCTTCATCGGCGACAGGATGATGTTTTCCAATACGGTCAGATGCGGATACAGATTGAAGCCTTGAAACACAAAACCCACTTCCTCGCGCACCTTGTTCAAATCCGTTTGCGGATCGGCAACATTGATACCGTCCACCCAAATCTCGCCACTCTCAATGCTTTCAAGCTGGTTGACGGTACGGATGAGCGTCGATTTGCCGCTGCCCGAAGGTCCGCAAACCACCACCACTTCACCCTGCTTCACTTCCAGATTGACGCCGTTGATGACATGCAGGTCTTTGAAATGTTTATGTACGTTTTTGAATTTAATCATGTTATTTCCAGATATTTTCAGACGACCTTACGGACGAGATAATTGCTCAGCTCCACATATTTCTCCGGCGCGATGTGTTCGGCGCGGTCCTGCGGGCTGATGCCGACTGCCTGCAAATCTTCGTCGCCGGCGAGCTCTTTTAAATTGTTGCGTATGGTTTTGCGGCGTTGGTGGAAGGCGAGTTTCACCAGTTTGGCAAAATGCTCGAAATCGTCCGCCTTGCCGATGCGGTGTTTCAACGGAATCATGCGCACCACTGCCGAATCCACTTTCGGTGCAGGGTCAAACGATTCGGGCGGCACGTCAATCAACAGCTCCATATCGAAAAAATATTGCAGCATTACGCCCAAGCGGCCATAGTCGTTGCTTTTCGGCGCGGCGACCATGCGTTCGACCACTTCTTTTTGCAGCATAAAGTGCATATCGACGACATCGTCTGCCACTTCCGCCAGCTTGAACAAAAGTGGCGTGGAAATGTTGTATGGCAGGTTGCCGACGATTTTCTTTTTGCCCGCGATGCTGTTGAAATCAAACTGCAAGACATCGCCTTCATGAATCACGAGCTTATCCGCAAACGGCAGCGTTTTCAGACGACGTACGATGTCGCGGTCGATTTCGATAACGTGCAGACGGTTCAGCTTCTTCGCCAAAGGCTCGGTAATCGCCGCTAAGCCCGGTCCGATTTCAATCACCACATCATCCGCCTGCGGACGCACGGCGTTGACAATATCGGCAATAATCCGCGTGTCCTGCAAAAAATTCTGCCCGAAGCGTTTCCGGGCCTTATGTTCTTTCATCGCGTCTCTTCAAACTGTCGATCATTATAGTAAGCGCGTATTGTAACTGAAAAACAAAGTCCTGTTCAGACCCGTGATCCAAGCAGCCGCCCTACGCCAATCGGGATTTCAAACCATCCCGCAATGCAGTAATATCCCGTCCATACTACAAAGCTCGTCTGAAAACCCGCAAGGAGCAATTTCATGCAGATGAATTGGAAAAATCTACTCTCCACACAACGTTTCCGCACGAAAAACGGCGAAATCATCCCTACCGTCACGCCTTCCACCCAAGAAGGCGCAGACGCTTTGCGCACCGATTTCCATATCGACTACGACCGCGTCGTGTTCTCCGGCGCATTCCGCAGACTGGGACGCAAAACCCAAGTCCACCCTCTTGCCGAACACGACCTGACTCACAACCGCCTCACGCACAGCGTCGAAGTTGCCAGCGTCGGACGCAGCATCGGAAACCGCGTGGGCGTGATGCTTCAGGCAGGCGGTTTTTTACCGGAAAACAATACGCCGAGCGACATCGGCGCCGTCGTCCAAGTCGCCTGCCTCGCACACGACTTGGGCAACCCCCCGTTCGGACACACCGGAGAAGACGCATTGCGCGACTGGTTCCGCAAGCCCAAAAACCAGCCGTTTTTACAGACATTAAACGAAGCAGAGCGCAACGACATCCAAACCTATGAAGGCAATGCCCACAGCCTGCGCATCACAGCAAGCTTGGAAATGTATCCCGACGCAGGCGGCATGCGCCTGACCTCTGCCGCCATAGGCGCACTGCTGAAATATCCTTGGACGACGCAACATCCGAACGGAAGAAAAAAATTCAATATTTATCAAACCGAATTACCCTTCATCCGCCGCGTTGCAGACGAATTGGGACTGATTGAATCAGGAACAGACTGTTGGGTACGCCATCCCCTGTCCTACCTGATGGAAGCAGCCGACGACATCTGCTACGCCCTCTTAGACTTGGAGGACGCGGTCGAACTGGATTTACTGAGCGACGCTGAAATCGAAAGCGTATTGTCCGAGCTTACCTTTGAAGAAAGCACTTGGCACGCGCAATCCAGCCGCCAACGCTGCGCCATGTTGCGCGGCATCGCCATCGGCAAAGCGATAGAAGACGTCGCCCAGACTTTCATGATGCACCAATCCGACCTGCTAAACGGCAACTTCAAAGGCAAAGACCTATTGGCGTTGTGCAGCCCGCAAGTTCAAAACACCTTGGAAAAAGCGAAAGAACTTGCCCGCACACGCATTTTCCGCCACCGCACCAAACTCATGACCGAAATCGCCACTTTTCCGTGTCTCGGTTCCATTTTGGATTTATTGGTTCCCGCCGCATACGCCATGATTGCGGAAAAACAAGTCGATGTACGCCAATCCCTCGCGCTTGAATTGCTAAAAAACCACGACCCCATCCAAGAAACCGACAGCCTGTATCGTGCATACATGAAAATTTTAGATTTTGTCGGCGGCATGACAGACAACGCCGCCGCAAAAATGGCGCAAGATTTATCGGGAGTGGGCATTTTACGATAATTAATATCCTTTATTTTCATATTGTTATTTTATTATAAATATTTTTATCCAGAAAACACTGGACAGCCGCCGACAGCTTGTATATTATTCGGTCTTCTTGATTCACGACGCAGTCGCGAAGTGATGAAAATGCACCCGTAGCTCAGTTGGATAGAGTATCTGGCTACGAACCAGAGGGTCGGGC
>JUNU01000409.1 GCA_001067655.1 Neisseria lactamica | reverse complement strand
CTTTGAGCTAAGGCGAGGCAACGCCGTACCGGTTTAAAGTTAATCCACTATAAAGACAGCAGAGCCAATCTTCCTGCAAGCTCCAAGCAGGCGGGCATCCGCTTTTCATCAAACCTGTTCAACAGAAATCCGCAAGCCAAACCTTACCTCAAGATTTCAGCTCGTGCAGGAATGGCAATCGTCAGCAAGCCTTGTTTATTCGAATCCATAATATTCCGTCATGCAGACGGACGGAAGCAGAAAGAGCGTATCGAGTACGCTCTTTTTTATATGGGTAACAAAGAGGGCGATGTCCATAATCTTGTTGCAGTTTATTTTCAGACGACCTGTTTCAAAATTTTCTTACGGCATTTTTTCATTTTAGTATAAATGCTTTATGAAAGCCTAAGAGCATAAATTAGGAAGTCATATTTGGCATAGTAATTGCAGGATAAAGGTCATAGTTCTATATTGTTTGGTAAATAAGTGTTAAGTTTAGAATTAAGATTATGGATTATCGGAGCTTTTTTTGAAATAGACGGTAAGTTTAGTTAGTCTCAAACACTATTTCCAAAAATATAGATATGTTCTAAAAATTGTACCTAAGTGACAATTAACGTCAACCCGATTGGTTTTCAATAATATATAAACAAAATAAACGAATGCCTGCCTCATAAAATCCGCTTGTGCCTGAAGAAGAAGATCCGGCGGCGGGGCAGTGCGGGGAGTACGTCTTATTTTGATTGTATATGCTTGAATTCAATCTGATATTTTTTAATAAATCCAACCAAGAGAGATTGTTATGAATAAGATTTTCAAAGTTGTATGGAACCGTACCATCGGCTCTTTCGTCGTTACTTCCGAATTGGCGAAGGGACGTGTCAAATCAAGCAGCGAAGGTGCTGAAGGGGATGTGCGCGCCTCAGAGGAAGGTCGTCTGAAAACCTTATTCAGACTGACGGCGTTGAGCGCGGCATTATTGGGATTTTCCGAAGGGGCATGGGCAGTGATTCCGGAAGGATCATTAACGGGGGGGGTACTCTCTATTGGTACAGGATCGACTTCCGCAAACGGAGCAGGTTCCATGTCTATCGGTCATAATGCTCAAGCTAAAATCAATGGTGGTTTGGCAATTGCTCCCAATTCGACTCATACAACAATTTCTAACGGCAATAATGCTATTGCCATCGGTGTCAATCTCCGTGCGGATGGAACGAAGGCAATAGGGATTGGTGCGGATACTACTGTTAATGGAACAGGTGCCATTGCGATTGGTAACAATGATTCGAGCAGAATGGCGAATCAAGGTGTTAACGGGAATGGTGCCATCGGTGTGGGTAGTAACTTAACAGCGCGTGGTAACAATGCAATTGCTGTGGGTACGGAATCTCAGGCAACGGCAAACCATGCAATTGCTATCGGTACTGGTACGCGAGCAATGGGAGAAGATTCTATCGCTATTGGTAGGTCTGAAGGCATCAAGTGGACGCGAGCAAACAATAAGCAAAGTGTAGCTATCGGTTGGACGGCACAAGCAACTGGTGCGACCCAAGCAGTTGCTATTGGTCCGGATGCTGTTGCCTCAGGCACGCAATCCACTTCTATCGGTAACAATACCCGTGCAGAAGGGGATTCATCCATTGCTATCGGTGGCGACGATTGGAATATAGTCAGAGATAAATTGGTTACCACTTCTGGACATAATAACCGAAAAGTAAGCGATATTTATAAATCGCTGACGGGCAAAGAAATGGTATTTGATACTAACTCTACATTTAAGGGTACGACTTCCAATCATGCCGCCGTTGCAGTAGGTGTAAAAGCCTATGCGGATGGGGTGCTTTCTACTGCCTTTGGTTCTGGTACGACTGCCACAGGTCTTGGCGCGGCGGCGTTTGGCGCGGGCGCAACTGCCAGTCAGGATAAATCTGTCGCAATCGGTGCGGGGTCGCACACCAATACCGATGCAACAGCTGTAACGAATGCGACAATCAATGGTATTTCTTATAGCGGTTTTGCAGGAGCGACACATATTACTTCGGGTTCGCAAGTTTCTTTCGGTTCGGTAGATTACGAACGTCAACTTAAACATGTTGCACCAGGTGAAATTACTGCAACTTCTACCGATGCGATTAACGGCAGCCAGCTTTACGCGATTGCCAAAGATATGCAAGCCGCTCAAACCCATTATTACAGCGTCAACCGCCCAGGTACGCCGGTAGCCAACTACAACAACGACGGTGCAACAGGCGAAAACGCGATTGCCGCCGGTCCTGAAGCCAGGGCGGCTGCGAGTAATGCGGTTGTGATAGGTAGCAAGGCTGTTGTTGAGGCGGCGGCAGGCTCTGATTCCACTATTAATGGCGATACTACTGGCGAAGGTTCAGTTGCCGTCGGTTCGCTAAGTAAGGCAAACGGTAAGAACGCGACTGCCATCGGTCAGCAAGCAAATGCCTATGGTCAAAACTCGTTTGCGGGCGGTCAAGATACTGAGTCATCAGGTAAATCGAGCGTGGCCATAGGTGATGGTTCAAGAGCTACTGATAATTCTACCACTGCTGTTGGTCCATATGCCAAAGCTCAAAAAGCAGGTGCATCAGCATTCGGTTTCAATGCCAATGCTCAAGCAATAGGCTCTGTGGCAGTGGGTCGACTGGCACAAGCTCTGAAGTCGAATGCTGTTTCGGTAGGTAATGAAAGTAAGGCAAAAGGAGAAGATACTGTTGCTATCGGTACTAGTGCCGATGCTGTGCAAAATCGGGCAATGGCAATCGGTAAAGGGGCTTTTGCTAATGATGCCGACACGATTGCCTTCGGTGCCGGTACGAAGGCTGATAAAAGATATGCTATTGCTATCGGTTCGGGCAATAATGCTTGGAAAACTGATTCTATCGCGTTAGGACGTGCTGCCAATGCAGACGGCGCGGCTTCTTTGGCGCTTGGTTTGAACAGCCATACTCGCGAAGCCAATGCCATAGCTTTGGGTAACAACGCCAACGCGGACGATACCAATTCCATCGCTATCGGTACAAACAGCAAAGCTGATCAAGCTGCGGCAATCGCTATCGGTAATAATGTAAAAGCCAAGAAATACAGTTCGGTTGTTATTGGTGAAGATGCGGAATCCAATAATTCACGCTCTGTTGTGATTGGTTACCGTGCTTCTGCAACCAATCCTGCAATGTCCGCATCCGGTCAAGACACTAATCAAACCGTTGCTATCGGTGCATACGCCAATGCATATGGCGATCAATCTACTGCCATCGGTAACAATGTATACGCAAAAGGCGATTCTTCTATCGCTATTGGTTCAGACGACTGGGATACCGTTGCAGCGAAAACTGTAGAAGGTACGGGTAAAACGGTTAAAGAGGTTTATAAAGACTATACCGGTGATGTAATGGCAACCGGTCCAGGCTCTTATGACCTGGCGACCTCAGGCGAAGCGGCGGTTGCCATTGGTGCTAAATCACTGGCAACAGGCGAATTGTCTACCGCCTTTGGTACGGGTACGCGCGCTCTAGGCGTTGCCTCTGCTGCATTCGGTATGGGTGCGAAAGCCACTCAAGGCAACTCTGTGGCCATCGGTGCGGGCAGTACGACTGTAACCGATGCAACTAAAGTCAACGAAGCTACTGTCAACAATCTGAAATACTCAGGTTTTGCAGGCGGCAACAATGTTAATCCGGGCGACCAAGTGTCTTTCGGTACGGCAGGCTACGAACGCCAATTGAAAAACGTTGCTCCGGGCGAAATTTCTAGCACTTCTACGGATGCCATCAACGGCAGCCAGCTGTACGCGGTACAAAACGTTTTGGGTAATACTGCCAAAACTGTTAAAGACGTATTGGGTAGTAATGCACAGTTGGCTGAAGACGGCAGTATTACCATGAATAATATTGGTGGTACGGGTGAAAATACCGTTGATAGGGCAATTGCGTCTTTGAAAACGTCAGCTTTTAAATCGTTTCAATTAGACACGGCTGTTGCTACCGGAACCAATGGTCGTGCCGAAAATCATTCTTCGCAGGAAATTACAAGTGGTTCTACCCTCCGACTTGAGGCAGGTAAAAATATACATCTGCATCAATCGGGAACCACTGTAAGTATTAATACGGTGGATAACCCTGAATTTACAGGCGTAGTTACTGCCAAAGGCGGATTAAATATGTCTGGAAACCGTATTACTAATTTGGGTCAAGGTACGGATACTAATGATGCGGTTAATGTTGGGCAGCTCCAAGATGCAATGAATAATCTGCGCGTCAACACTCTGACTACGGTCAGCAATGATGCCCCTTTCTCTTATATTGATACAGATGGAAAGCTTTTAACCCGTAAAGTTAAAGAAGAAGGCGGAAAAAAAGTAGTATCGTTTACTTATGTAGATGGTGGTGCAGAATATAACGGTGATGTAACCATTGCTGCTTTGAACGCCAAAGACCCGCAAACTTCCGTACCGACCATTGTTGGTAATGTGAAATCGGGCATCAAAGATAATGATGCAGTCAATGTGTCCCAATTGAAGAAAATAGCTGAAGCACTGGGTACGCAAGTAGGTACTGACGGCAGCGTTTCCATGCCGACTTATGCAGTTGTTTCAGATTCTCCCGCTACTTCAAGCGTGGTTAACTACAATACTGTTGGCGATGCGCTGTCCGCTTTGAATAGAGCTGTTAATAGCCCTTTGAACTTTACAGGCGATGTTGGCAACCAATTCAACCGTAAACTCGGCAGTACCGTAGCAGTCAAAGGCGGACAAACTGATCAGACTAAGCTATCCGATAATAATATTGGTGTAGTTTCAGACGACCAAAATCACACGCTGAACGTCAAACTGGCAAAAGAATTGACCGGCCTGACTTCCGCAGTCTTCAGCGGCGATGTAACTGCTGCTGGCACGACCGTTAACGGTTCCGGCGTAACCATCGGCTCCGGCAGCAACCCTGTGAAACTGACTGCAGGCGGACTCTCCAACGGCGGCCACAAGATTACCAACATTGCTGACGGCGAGGCAGATAATGACGCAGCAAGCTACAAACAAGTCAAAGCCGCGAAAACCGAGGTTCAAGGGGGTACGAATGTTGCCAGTGTAACCAAAATCGATAACCCGACTGACGGGCATACGGTTTACACCATCAACGCCAAAGGTGCAGCCGTTGCGCTCGACAGTAGTGTAGATGGTTTGAAACTGACGTCGTCTGAAAATCCAACTACTAATGTCACTACCTACAATCTGGATTTGTCTGACAAAACCAAAGAATCCTTGAAAAAAGCCGACAGCGCATTGCAAAACATCGGCGTACAAGTCAACGGTGCGGCTGCCAAAACGTTGAATCAAGCTGACTCCATATTGAATTTCGTTGACGGTACAGGTACGACCGCCGAAAACAAAAACGGCACCGTTGCGTTCAATGTCAATAAATCTACGTTGACAGCGGGTACTGGCGGCGTAATCAGTGCGGATACAGCAGGTGATGCATTTGCTACCGCAACTGATGTTGCCAATGCCATCAATAAAGCCGTTGCCGACAGCGAGAAAATCAGCATCGTAGCGGCAGGCGATAATACCCATGTTGCTTCTCAAGTTACTGGTAATCAGACACTTTATACCGTTCATGCCGATAAAACGACTGTGAGCGTAAAATCTGACGGTAAGCTGGCATTGAACCCGACTGAATCGACAAACAGTAACCAAACCAAAACCACCAACTACGAACTTGACCTTTCAGACGACGCCAAAGCCGAGATTCAAAAGGGTGTGGAGGCGAAAACTGCTGTCGACAGCAAGGGTGTTGCATTTGCGGGTAACAACGGAACAACCGATGCCGCCAAACTGGGTGAAACCGTCAATCTCAAAGGCGACGACCAAAACGTCGTTACTGAAGCTGGAGCAGACGGCATTAAAGTCAAATTGAAAGACGAAATCACTGTCCAAACCGTCAATGCCGATAAACTCAAAGCAGGTAATAGTGTTCTGACCACAGACGGACTGAACACACCGCAAGTCACCGCAGGTAACAGCGTACTGACGACCGATGGTCTAACTATTGCCAACGGTGATAATCCCGTATTCCTGACTAAGTCCGGTTTGAATAACGGCGGTAACAAGATCACCAAAGTTGCTAAAGGTACGGAAGAAACTGACGGAGTGAACGTCAGCCAAATCAAACCGTTGGCTGAAGCATTGAACATGACCGTCGGTGCGGACGGTACGATCGGACAGCCGAGCTTTACCGTCAAACAAGCCGACGGTACGGCAGGTACTCCTGTACATACCGTTCAAGATGCTTTGAACAAAGTCAGCGACGAGTTGAATAAAGGCCTGACCATTGCCGCAGACAAAGGCAATGCGGACAAAGTCAATTTGGGCGAAACCGTTACCTACACGAGCAAAGATAAAAATATCGTAACGACTGTAGGCAGCAACGAAATCGACTTCAGCCTTGCCAATACCATCACCGTCGGCAAAAACGCGGCAGGTGGCAACCCCGTTATTATCGATGGCACGAAAGGCACAGTAAGCGGACTGACCAACAAAACCTTGGGCGGTACGGATTTCGCAACCAAAGGCCAAGCCGCGACCGAAGAGCAGATAGATGCCGCGCAAACCAATCTGGCAGATGTTTTGGGTACAGGTTCAACCAACCAAAACGGTACGGTAACGGTTACCGACATCGGCGGAACAGGCAAGACTACCGTCAGCGATGCGATTAAATCCGTCAAAGAAACTGCTGAAAAAGGCTGGAATCTGCAAGCCAACGGCGATACTGCCGAAAAAGTAGCAGCAGGCGAAACGGTAACGTTCAAAGATGGCAAAAACATCAAAGTAACCCGCGATGGGAAGAACATTACCGTAGCCACTTCAGACGACGTCGAGTTTGCTCATGTTAAAGCTAATTCAGTAGAAGCTGCCAGCGTGGTTGCCGACAGCGTCATCGCAGGCAACAGCGTCTTGACTACCGAAGGTCTGAAAATTGGTGATGACAGATCTCCGAACCAAGTGTCCCTGACTAATACCGGTCTGAATAACGGCGGCAACAAAATTACCAAAGTAGCCAAAGGTACGGAAGACGCCGACGCGGTAAATGTCAGCCAAATCAGACCGTTGGCAACAGCGTTGAACACGACCGTTGGTACGGATGGTTCTATCGCAGCACCTAACTTTACCGTCAAACAAACTGACGGTACGGCAGGCACTCCTGTGCATACTGTTCAAGAAGCATTGGACAAAGTGGGCGACGAGTTGGGTAAAGGTCTGAAGATTGCCGCTGATGCAGGGTCGACTGAAAAAGTCAACTTAGGTGACACCGTTACTTACACCGGTATCGATGGCAACATTAAGACCAAAACCCTGTCGGGAGGCAAAGTTGATTTCGGTTTGAACGACAAAGTTACGTTGGGTAAAGCCGGCAGCACCCCGATTGTACTTGACGGTACGAACGGCACGGTAAGCGGGCTGACCAACAAAACATTGGGCGGAACGGACTTTGCCACCAAAGGACAAGCTGCGACCGAAGAACAGCTGAATGCTAGCCAAGTGAACCTGAAAACCATTTTGGGCGGTAACGCAGAAAATACCAACGGCAATATCGCTATGAGCAACATTGGCGGGACTAACCAAAATACGGTTCATGACGCAATCAAGTCTGTGAAGGAGACGGTGGAAAAAGGTTGGAAGCTGCAAGCGAACGACGATACCGAAGAGAAAGTTGCTGCCGGTGAAACGGTTAACTTCAAAGACGGCAAAAACATCAAAGTGACCCGCGACGGTAAGAACATTACTGTAGCTACTTCAGACGACGTTGAGTTTACTCATGTCAAAGCTGATTCAGTAGAAGCTGCCAGTGTGGTTGCCGAAAGCGTCATCGCAGGCAACAGCGTCTTGACTACCGAAGGTTTGAAGATCGGTGCAGACGGTTCTCCGAACCAAGTATCCCTGACTACGTCCGGTCTGAACAACGGCGACAACAAAATCGCCAACGTAGCCAAAGGTGTGGCAGATACTGATGCGGTTAACGTCAGCCAGCTGAACCCGATTGCCAAAGCGTTGAATAGCAGCATCAACCCGACTACCGGTGCGATTGAAGCTCCTGTCTTTACTGTAACCAAAGCAGACGGTACGAAACATGAAGCCGTAGGCACTGTTCAAGACGCTTTGGATAAAGTAGGCGAAGAAGTCAGCAAAGGTCTGAACATCGTTGCGGACAACGGGTCGTCTGAAAAAGTGAACTTGGGCGATACCGTTACCTACACAAGCAAAGACAAGAACATCGTTACCACAAGCGGCACAGGCAAAGCGATCGACTTCAGCCTGGCCGAGAAAGTCACCATCGGCAAAGACGCGGCGAACGGCGGCAAACCGATAGTGATTGACGGTAAAGAAGGTATTGTCAGCGGACTGACCAACCAAGCGTTGGGTGGTGCGGACTTCGCTACCAAAGGTCAAGCCGCGACTGAAGAACAGTTGAACGAAACTCAAGCCAACCTGGCGAAACTCCTTGGTGGTAACGCGGCCAACGACAAAGGCAACGTAGCTACTAACGACATCGGCGGTACAGGCAAAGACAACGTTCACGACGCGATTGCCGCAGTGAAAGAGACCGTAGGTAAAGGCTGGAACCTGAAAGCCAACGACGAAGCCGACAGCGATAGTGAAAACATCGCTTCAGGCGACACCGTGACCGTGAAACAAGGTAAGAACATCCGAGTGAAACGCAGCGGTAAAGAGCTGACGGTTGAGACTTCAGACGACGTCGAATTCGGTACGGTTTCCGCTACTACCGTACTGGCCGACAGCTTCATCTCCGGCAACAGTGTACTGAGCGGAGAAGGTCTGAAGATCGGTGCGGACGGTTCGCCAAGCCAAGTGTCTCTGACCAATGCCGGTCTGAACAACGGCGGCAACAAGATTACTAAGGTTGCCAAAGGTACGGACGATACCGACGCCGTCAACGTCGCCCAGTTGAACGAACAACTCGCCGCCACCGAAAAAACCACCACCGTCGTCGCCGGTAAGA
>JUNU01000408.1 GCA_001067655.1 Neisseria lactamica | reverse complement strand
CTTTGAGCTAAGGCGAGGCAACGCCGTACTGGTTTAAAGTTAATCCACTATAAACATACCATTTAAAATTAAGGAATAACCATGCAATTGCAAGCATTTGACGAAGCGTCGCGCGTACGCCTGATGGAGCTGCTCGATGCCAAATCGGAACACCACAACACCATGCGCTGCGATGAGGTACAGGCGTTTATGATGGCTTTGTTGAGCGGTCCGGATGCGCTGAACCCGAATGACTGGCTGCCTGAAGTTTTGGGCGACGAATCGTTGTTTGATGCCAAAGAGCGCACTGAAATCGAGCGTTTGGTTATCGGTTTGGCGGCGGATTTGCGCATCAAACTCAGTAAAAAGATGCTGCCCGATTTGTGGTTATACGAAGATGCCGCCTCCAATCCTGATATTTATACTTGGTGTAACGCGTATCTCTATGCTTTGGATATCGTTCCGACCGATTGGTTTGAAGCGGTTGATCAGGAAGAATTTGAAGATTTGTTCTATCCGATTATGGCTTTGGGCGGGATTTACGATGAAGAACGAAACGGTGAAGTCATCCTGCACCTGACCGAAAAAGAACTCGCCCAGCTCGAATCCGAGCTGCCGCATGTGTTGCTGGATATTTACTGGTACTGGCAGGCAATCATCAACAAACCGCAAACCGTACGCCGTGAAGGCGATAAAACCGGACGCAACGATCCTTGTCCTTGCGGTAGCGGTAAGAAATACAAAGCCTGTTGTAACAAATAAGCGTTCAAAAACCAAAGGTCGTCTGAATTTCAGACGACCTTTGGTTTTGAAGGGATGGCTTAGAAAAACGAACCCAGCCACACAAATAGGACAGTCAGCGCAATGGTCAGCGCGCAGCCGATTTTGGCAACCGTGCCGATAATAAAGCCGATAAACGTACCGATGCCGACTTTGCCTGCCTGCCAAGTGTCTTTACGGGCAATAAATTCGCCGATGGCAGCGCCAATCAAAGGGCCTAACAGCAAGCCGGGAATGGCGAAGAATGCGCCCACGATACCGCCGATAAACGCTCCCCAGATGGCAGTTTTACTTGCCCCCGTATATTTAGCCCCCAGCGCACCCGCGACATAATCCATTGCCGTGCCGATAATGGCGACAACGGCAAGGAAGATGAGCGTACCGGAACCGAAAATCTGATAATCGCCGGCATAGCCCAACAGCCATGTGCCGACAAACATCAGACCCAGTCCGGGCAAGGCAGGGTAAATCGTTCCAAAAATGCCGACCACTATGGCAATCAGACCGAGGATAGTCAGGAGAGTAGTCATCGCTTTCTTTCAAATGTGGAGTGGTGTAACGGCAGTATTATGGGGATGTTTCGGCTGATTTCGATAAGTATGGATGCAAGAAAATGAAAACTTATAGTGGATTAATTTTAAACCAGTACGGCGTTGCCTCGCCTTAGCTCAAAGAGAACGATTCTCTAAG
>JUNU01000407.1 GCA_001067655.1 Neisseria lactamica | reverse complement strand
CTGACCTTTTTCTGTTATGGAAAGTTGCACTTCAAATGCGAATCCGCCGACCCCATGTGGATAACTCAAATATCCCTCATGCAGGCAGTGTCTAAAACCGCTAAAATAACGCTTTTCCCTCCCTACGGAACCATCATGCCCCAGCCTTCCGCCCAACAGATTTTGCACGAAGTATTCGGCTATCCCGAATTTCGCGGCAAGCAGGAGGCTATCGTCAATACATTGGCAGGCGGCGGAAGCCTGTTGGTATTGATGCCGACGGGCGGGGGCAAGTCGCTGTGTTACCAAATTCCCGCGCTGATGCGCGAAGGTGTCGCCATCGTCGTTTCGCCGCTGATTGCCCTGATGAACGACCAAGTGGCGAGCTTGCACGCCGCAGGCATAGAAGCAGCGGCGGTCAACAGCAGCACAACGGTGGAAGAAGCCCGTGAAGTGGCGGACAAACTCGCCCAAGGTCGTCTGAAACTGCTCTACGTCGCACCGGAGCGGCTTGTTACCGATCGTTTCCTGCGTTTTCTCGATCAGCAAACCATCAGCCTTTTCGCCATAGACGAAGCGCATTGCGTCAGCCAATGGGGGCACGATTTCCGCCCCGAATACCAGCAATTAGGGCTGCTTGCCGAACGCTATCCGCAAGTGCCGCGCATTGCCCTGACTGCGACCGCCGATGCGGCGACCCGCGCCGACATCAAACATTTCCTCCATCTGGAAGACGCGCCCGAATTCATCTCCAGCTTTGACCGTCCGAATATCTATTATCAGGTCATCGAAAAAAACAACGGCAAAAAGCAGCTTCTCGACTTCATCCGCAAAGAAATGGAAGGGCAAAGCGGCATCGTCTATTGCCTCAGCCGCAAAAAAGTCGAAGACATCGCCCAATTCCTCTGCGAAAACGGATTGGACGCGATTCCTTACCATGCCGGCTTGAGCATGGAAGTGCGAGAAGCAAACCAACGCCGTTTTACCCGCGAAGACAACATTATCGTCGTCGCCACCGTTGCCTTCGGTATGGGCATAGACAAACCGGACGTGCGCTTCGTTGCCCATCTCGATATGCCCCAAAGCGTCGAACATTTCTACCAAGAATCCGGCCGCGCCGGGCGGGACGGGTTGCCTGCCGTGAGCTGGCTGTGTTACGGGCTGAACGACTGGGTATTGCTGCGCGAGCGCATCTCAGAAGGCAACAGCGACGAAGTGCAGAAGCAAATCGAAATGCAGAAGCTAGATGCCATGCTTTCCGTCTGCGAAACCGCCGCCTGTCGCCGCGTCCTCCTGCTCAAGCATTTCGGCGAAGAATCCGCCCCTTGCGGCCATTGCGACAACTGCCTGCATCCGCCCGTACGCTTCGACGGCACCGTCCTCGTACAAAAGCTCCTCAGTTGCGTATATCGCGCCGGACAACGCTTTGCCGCCGGCTATATCACCAACCTTCTGCGCGGTAAAAGCGACGACTGGATACGGCGCAACGGCCATGACAAACTCTCTACCTTCGGCATAGGCAGCACGCAAACCGACAAAGAATGGCGCAGCGTCATCCGCCAATGTATCAGCCTCGGCTACCTCACTGTCAACACCGCACAATATCAGGCATTGCAACTGACCGAAGCCGCAAAAAAAGTCCTCAAAGGCGAAACCGAAGTCATGTTGCGCCCGCTGCGCCGCGAAAAAGCCGCCACTCAAAAGCCCAAAGACAACTGGCTGCGTACCGAACGCGAAGAACGCCTATGGCAGGCATTACGGCGTTGGCGGCAGCAGCGCGCCCATGCCGAGGAAGTTCCCGCCTACGTCGTCTGCGGCGACAAAACCTTGCGCGACATCGTCGAAAAAATGCCGCAAACGCTGGAGGATTTGCACCAAATCTATGGTTTGGGCGAAGCCAAAATCAACAAATTCGGCATCGACATCCTTAATGTCTGCGAGAACGCGGCCGAAAACCAAAGCGGACAAACGGGCAACGAAGAACCCCTATTTACCCCCCAAACCGAGCGCGAACAGCAATTACAGCAAAAGCTGGAAACCTGGCGTGCTGAGCAGGCAGCCGCCAAACAATGCGCCTTGGGCAAAGTCCTTTCCAACATCAGTCTGACCGACCTTGTCGTCTTCACGCCCGCCGAAGAAGCCGATTTGCTCGGCATCTACGGCATCGGCAGCGAAAGAATTACCCAATACGGGCAGGCAATACTCGACATCTGCCGCCCCTACGCAGACGGGCTTTCCGAGCCGAAACAGGCAGAACGCCAGCTCGCCCGCCGCCTGTTCCAATGGTGTCTCGATACCGCCCGATATGAAGGCGGAGAGATGCACGCCGTCGTCAGAAAACAGACGTTACGCGCCATCGCCAAAGCCCAGCCGCAAACTTTGACGGCGCTTTCCAAAATTGATGACGTGAGCGGGGAATGGTTGGACAAATACGGCGAAGAAATCGTAGAAATCTGTACGGCGGATTGACAATCAAAAAGGTCGTCTGAAAACCCCGTAAAAGGTTTTCAGACGACCTATTAATACCGCTTCAGTATCTTAGCCAATCCCAGTAAAATAACTTATCTTCCGACCCCTATTGCAAAGGCGAAAAAATGGCAACCGAACCGAACCGAACCGAACCGAACCGAACCGAACCGAAATTATACACGATTTAGAAAATAATTTCAAACAAAACAACATATTAAAACTCAAACAACTCTTTCCCGAAGTCTTTTGCGAAGACCAAATCGACTTTGAGAAACTCAAACTCGTCCTCGGCGCAGAAAACCTGGCCGGCGCAGGCGAACGTTATCAACTCGATTGGGCGGGCAAAACCGCCGCCTATCTCAACCTGCAAAGCCCCACTTCCCGCACGCTTACCCCCTGCAAAGAAGAATCCGTAGATTTCGACGGCACGCAAAACGTGTTTATCGAGGCCGAAAATCTCGAAGCCTTGAAAATCCTGCAAAAAGCCTATGCCGGCAGCGTGAAGATGATCTACATCGACCCGCCCTACAACACCGGCAACGATTCCTTCATCTATCCCGACAAATTCTTCGAAAGCCGCGAAGAATACGCCCGCCGCGTGGGCGATACCGACGACGCGGGCTACCTGAAGCGCGACGGCGTATTTCAAGGCGCGTGGCGCAAAAACGGCAAAGACAGCGGCCATTACCACAGCAACTGGCTTTCCATGATGCTGCCGCGCCTGCATCTGGCGAAAACCCTGCTGCGCGAAGATGGTGTGATTTTTATCAGTATTGACGACAACGAACAGGCACAGTTGAAACTGCTGTGCGATGAAGTGTTTGGGGCAGAGAATTTTGTCGGGCAGTTGATTTGGCGTAGTGGCAGAACATCATCAGCATATTTTACCCATGAGCATGAATACATTTTTTGTTACGCACGAAATAAAGAAGTATTACCACTTTTTAAATATGATGGGGAAGAAGATGTTTCTGACAGAACAATTAAAAAGCCTAGTATAAAAAACCCTTCATCTTTAATAACATTTTCTGCAGGAATAGATTTTGAATCGGAAGACAAGGTCTTCCCAAATGAGTTTGGTGGAAAAGAGCCTATTAAAGTTGTATCAGGAATTCTCGAATGTAAAAATGGGAAGCTAGCACAGAATGTAACCATTGAAGCAGCATGGACTATGAAAAGTATGATTATGAGTTGGTTAGCTGGGGAGGAGGTATTTGATCAAAAAGGACAAAAGATAAAAAGATTCTTTTTTAAGTCTAATGGTGTTTTGCAATATGAAAAAGAAAAGGGAACAATCCATCCTAAAACCATTATTTCTGATTTAACTACCAAACAAGGAACGCAGGCACTTTCAAAGCTTTTTGAAGTACCAGTATTCGAGTTTCCTAAACCGCCTTCTTTAATTTCCAATTTATCTCAAATTATTTGTTCTGGGAAAGATGAATTAATCCTAGACTTCTTCTCCGGCAGCGGTACTACCGCCCATGCCGTGATGCAGCTTAACGCCGAAGATGGCGGCAACCGCCGTTTCATCTGTGTCCAGCTTCCCGAAGAAACCGACGAAAAATCCGAAGCGCGCAAGGAGGGTTTCAACACGATTGCCGAAATTGCCAAAGAACGCATCCGCCGCTCGGGCAGGCAGATTTCAGACGGCCTTCAAGACGGATCGGAAATAGATACGGGTTTTAAAGTCTTCAAACTTGCCGAAAGCGGTTTCAAACAATGGCGGCAGCCCGCCGACACCGATGCCGAAAGCCTGCAAGGCGAATTGTCGTTGAATATCGATTCCGTGCTGTCTGAAACGTCGTCTGAAAACCTGCTCTACGAATTGATGCTGCGTATGGGATTGAAGCTGACTTGCAAGGTTTCGTTTTCAGACGACGTGTATTGCGTGGAAGACGAGGATACGGGCGGGCTGTACGCTTTCCTGCTGGAACGTGTGGATCAAGGTTTGATTGAAGCGGTGCTGGCGAAGCATCCCGTCAAGGTGGCGGCATTGGACAGGCTGTTCGAGGGCGACGACGCGCTTAAAAGCAATACCGTATTGCAGATGAAGGACGCGGGCGTGATGTTCGAGTGTGTGTAGGGAGAAAACGATGGAATTGAAATTTGAAGAACTGCCCTATCAGCTTGATGCGGTAAGTGCCGTTGCAAATCTTTTTGCAGGGCAACCGAACCATGCCCGGACATTTGATTTGACCAGTCAGGGGACGGGGCGGTTTGTCGGCAACGGCTTGGATTTGGATTGGGAAACGCTAGGCCGGAATTTAAATGCGGTGCAAAAGCAAAACGGACAGCCTGAAACGGAAATCGGCGCGCACGGGCTGAATTTTTCTCTGGAAATGGAAACGGGTACGGGCAAAACCTATGTCTATCTGCGTACGGTTTACGAATTGAACAAGCTCTACGGCTGGAAGAAGTTTGTGATTGTCATGCCGAGCGTGCCGATACGCGAAGGCGTGTTGAAAAGCCTGGAAATTACGAAGGCGCATTTTGACGGGGTGTTCGGCAGGCCCGTGATGCGTTATGCGGAATATTCAAGCACGCGGCTGTCGGATTTACGCGCTTTTGCGGTAAACGACCACATCGAGATTTTGGTGATCAACATCCAGTCGTTTGAAAAAGATGGAAACGTTATCAATAAGGTAAACGAAAGCGGGGAAGCGCCGATTAAGTTTATTCAGGAAACGTGTCCTATCGTTATTATCGACGAGCCGCAGAATATGGAAACGGAAGGTCGTCTGAATGCCTTGGAATCGCTCAATCCGCTCTTTACCCTGCGCTATTCGGCAACGCATAAAAACCCTTACCACAAGGTTTACAGTCTGAATCCCGTGCAGGCATACAATTTGAAGCTGGTAAAGCAAATCGAAGTCTTGCCGGTATTGGCGGAAAATGATGTGAACGGCGCATTTGCGGAGCTGCTGGAAGTAAAGCAGGCGGCCAAAGGTCGTCTGAAAGCCGATTTAAACATTCATTATCAGGATAAAAAGGAAACCAAGAAGAAAAAGGTATCCGTCAAATCGGGAGACGATTTGTTTGAAAAATCGGGCGGCAACGAAGCTTACCGCCACGGTTTTATCATTGACGGCATGGATTTCGAGAATCAGGAATTGGCGTTCTCAAGCGGTAAAACCATTACGCGCGGCGGAGACGGCGATGCGGTGCGTGATGAAATCATGAAAAACCAAATCCGCGAAACGGTAAGGGAGCATTTGGCGAAGGAGAAACGGCTGAATCCGCTGGGGATTAAGGTGTTGTCGCTGTTCTTCATCGACCGCGTAGAGAATTACCGTGCGGCAGACGGAACAGCAGGCAAGTTTGCCCTTTGGTTTGAAGAAATCTATCGGGAGCTTGCAGGCAATACCGATACGGCGGGCGTACACGACGGCTATTTCTCACAAGACAAGAAAGGTCGTCTGAAAAACACCGACGGTACAACGCAGGCGGACAACGATACCTACCGCCTCATTATGCGCGACAAGGAAACCCTGCTTTCCTTCGGCAGCCCGCTGCGCTTTATCTTTTCCCATTCCGCGCTGAAAGAAGGCTGGGACAACCCCAATGTATTCCAAATCTGCACGCTCAACGAAACCCGCTCGCCGCTGAAAAAGCGGCAGGAAATCGGGCGCGGGCTGCGTATAGCCGTTAATCAGAAAGGTCGTCGCGTGCGCGATGAAGATGAAAATGAAAAGGTGAACATACTGACCGTGGTGCCGAACGAAAGCTACGAATCGTTTGCCGCCAACCTGCAAAAGGAATACGAAGACGAATGCGGTATTAAATTTGCCGCCGAAAACATCAAGGACGGCAATAAGAAGAAAAAACAGCTATTCCGCAAAGATTTTCCGCTCGACCCCGAATTTCAGGCAATTTGGGACAGGTTGAAATACAAAACGCGCTACCGCGTGCACTTCGATACGGAAGAATTGATCAAACAGGCTTCGGCGGCAGTGGCAGGCCTGCCCGAAATCCAGAAACCGAAAATCCGCATCCAAAAAGCACATTTGAAACAAATAACAACCGAGGGTATCGAAACGGTTGAAACTAAAAGCTACAGCCGCGACATGGACGTTCAATGGGAAATCCCGGATATACTCGGCGAAATCCAAAGAAAAACGGGGCTGACGCGGCGCACAGTGTACGAAATCATCACACAGTCGGGTCGTCTGAAAGATGTGGCAGGCAACCCGCAACGCTTCATCGACCTTGCCGCCGAAGCGGTAAACCGCAGCCTGTACGCACTGATGGCGGCAGGAATCGAGTATGAACAAACCGGCGAAGTGTACGACCAAAAGCTGTTGGAAGACATGGAGCGCGAAGGCATCGAGTTTTACGAAAACGGTTTTACGTTCACAGTAAGCAATCCGCAAAAAACCATTTGCGAAAACTACATCCCCTTGGATTCCGGTACGGAAAAAACCTTTGCCGCCGATTGCGAAAATTATGATGCGTGCAATGAAGGCGGCGTGGCGTTTTACTTCAAACTGCCCGGCTGGTTTAAAATCCCAACCCCGTTGGGCAACTACAATCCCGATTGGGCGGTGGTAAAACAGGTTCAGGACAAAGTGTATTTCGTTGCGGAAACCAAAAATACCGGCAAAGGCATTCAGGCGGGGGTAGATGCGGGCAAGCTGCGCGAAAACGAACGGCTGAAAATCGAATGCGGCAAGCAGCATTTTGCGGTTTTGGACGGATTGAAATATCGGGAGACGGATTCGGTAAGCGGTTTGGAGGCAGGCCTTTCGCCGGATATTTAAACATAAAACAGCTTTATTCCGTCTTTACCCGCTTCGTTATTTCCGTCTTTACAGGAACGGCGAAGCGGGTATATTTTGAGTTGAATTTTTTATGAACATGCTTACCGGCCTTCTTTCTTTTGTCGTATGATGAAGGAGCAATGCGCTAAAAGAAAAAGGTCGTCTGAAACCTTGAAAACCTGTTTCAGACGACCTTATGAATATTAATATCGTTATAAAACAATAACAAACAAAATTTTTTCAATTCGCTTGTAAGCATTTTCAAGCTGCCGCGTCTAATCGGGCATGAAATGATTTTATGAAACGGTTATCATGAAAACGAATATCACAGCCCCGTGGCAATCAGCTTTAGGTTTATTGGTTTTGCGCCTGTTTGCCGCTTATGAATTTTGGGAATCGGGTATGCAGAAATGGAACGGCGAAAACTGGTTTGCCGAAATCAACGACCAATTCCCCTTTCCGTTCAATTTACTGCCTGACAGCATGAATTGGAACTTGGCGATGTGGGCGGAGCTGGTTTTTCCGGTTTTGCTGCTTTTAGGATTGGCAACCCGCCTGTCCGCTTTGGGATTAATCATTGTAACGGGCGTAGCATGGGCGGCAGTCCATGCGGGTGCGGGTTATAATGTCTGCGACAACGGCTATAAAATGGCTTTGATTTATATCGTGGTTTTAATCCCGATTCTGCTTCAAGGTGCGGGCTGTTTATCGCTGGATGCGCTGTTGAAAAAACGCTTCTGCCCGAAATGCCGTGTCGGAAATCAATGAAAAAGGTCGGGGAGCGGACTTTAAACGCGCCAACTCAAATTCTTAATCTGTTTAACTTGATACTTTAAAAAGGAAATCAATATGAAAAAAAATGTAGCCGCTGCCCTTGCAGGTGCTTTGTCTTTGTCTTTGGCCGCCGGCGTTGTTGCCGCTGACAAACCGGTAAGTAGCAAAGCAGGTGTTCAAAAATCTGCCCAAGGCTCTTGCGGTGCGGCTAAAGCTGCCGAAGGTTCATGCGGCGCCGCTGCTTCTAAAGCAGGCGAAGGCAAATGTGGCGAGGGTAAATGTGGTTCAACCGTGAAAAAAGCCCCCGCTAAAAACGCCAAAGCAGCAAAAGCCAAAGCTAAAGCAGTTGAAGGCAAATGCGGCGAAGGTAAATGCGGTTCTAAATAATTTAGAACAAAAAGCCGCATTTTATTGATAAATGCGGCTTTTTATATGATTTTGACAGCAATTTCGTACCAAAACCGTCGGAACACCATCCAAAACGGAGCAACATCATGATTCAACACGCAGGTTTAGGCTACCGCCGCGACTTGGCGGAAGACTTCCTCTCGCTTTCAGACGACAGCCCGATACGCTTTATCGAAGCCGCACCCGAAAACTGGCTGAAAATGGGCGGTAGGGCGCGCAAACAGTTTGACCGCGTGGCGGAACGGCTGCCGCTGGCGTTGCACGGATTATCCATGTCGCTGGGCGGACAAGCCCCGCTGGATACTGCCTTGATAGACGGCATCAAAGAAATGATGCGCCGCTACGATTGCACGTTTTTCTCCGACCATTTGAGCTACTGCCACGACGGCGGTCATCTCTACGACCTGTTGCCGCTGCCCTTCACCGAAGAAATGGTGCGGCATACCGCGCGGCGTATCCGCGAAGTGCAAGACCGATTGGGCTGCCACATCGCCGTAGAAAATACCTCCTACTACCTGCATTCCCCGCTTGCCGAAATGAACGAAGTCGAGTTCCTCAACGCCGTTGCACGCGAAGCCGACTGCGGCATTCATTTGGATGTGAACAATATCTACGTCAACGCCGTCAACCACGGACTGTTGTCGCCCGAAGCCTTTTTGGAAAACGTTGACGCAGGTCGCGTGTGTTACATCCACATCGCCGGACACGACGTCGAAACCCCCGAGCTTTTGATTGATACCCACGGCGCGGCGGTTTTACCGACCGTTTGGGACTTGCTCGAACTCGCCTACACCAAACTGCCGACCATCCCGCCCACCCTGTTGGAACGCGATTTCAATTTCCCGCCTTTTGCCGAACTCGAAGCCGAAGTCGCCAAAATCGCCGAATATCAAACGCGTGCCGGAAAGGAATACCGCCGTGCAGCCTGAAACCTCCGCCCAATACCAACACCGTTTCGCCCAAGCCATACGCGAGGGCGAAGCCGCCGACGGCTTGCCGCAAGAGCGCCTGAACGTCTATATCCGCCTGATACGCAACAATATCCACAGCTTCATCGACCGCTGTTATACCGAAACGCCGCAATATCTCGACAGCGGAGAATGGGGTCGTCTGAAAGAAGGTTTCATCCGGGACGCGCGCGCCCAAACCCCCTATTTCCAAGAAATCGCCGGCGAATTCCTCCAATACTGCCAAAGCCTGCCGCTTTCAGACGACCTCTTGGCACTGATGGACTTCGAACACACCCAACTGCTCGCCGAAGTCGCCCAAACCGACAGCCAAACCCCGCCCACCGATTCAGACGATTTGGCGTACACCCTTTCTCCCGCCTCCTTTGTCCGCCGTTACCACTGCGACGTTACCGACGAATTGCAGGCGGTGGAAACCGCCGTTTTGGTGTGGCGCAACAGTGAAGACGACGTGATGTACCAAACCCTCGACGATTTCGACGCATTATTGCTGGAAACGCTGGCAGATACGCCCACCTCCCTGAACGGCCTGCAAACCATGCTGGCAGAGTTCATGTCGTCTGAAAACGGCTGGCAGGATGCCTTAACGCAAAAATGGGCGGACTGGCTGGAACAAGGTATTTTGGTTGCCGCATCAGCCGAGGTCGTCTGAAATGATCGAATTGACGTAGTGGGCAGGAAATTCCTATAAAGGCACTATCGTACCCCCTTCCCGAAGGAAACGGCACAGAGACAGGCAGAAATCGAAATGTCGGCGGCCTTTACTGTTTTCAGACGACCTTTTTTATATTGGGGGTAAAAACCCGCTAAAAGGCTTGGCAGGTCGTCTGAAAACGCGTAACCGGTTACTGAGAAACAAAAAAGCCTACGTCAATCATTTATGTATTTGATGACACACATGCTCAGTATCAGCGTAGAATTAGAAATTCACAGCCATAATTCATTCAATGCTGATACATTATGTCCCTACCCGAATTGACCGACGCCGAGCTTGCCGAATCCCGCAAGCTGCTCCTGCGTTTCGCCCGCATCCAATTGCCCGACCGCCCTGATTTGGCGGAAGACCTTGTGCAGGAAACCATGCTTTCCGCCTACCGCGCTGCCGAAGGTTTCAAAGGAGATGCACAAGTGGGCAGCTGGTTGTTTGCCATTCTGAAAAACAAAATTACCGACTGCCTGCGCCAGATCAAACGGCAGCGCGAAGTATTCGCCACGCCTGCGGAAGAAATGTTGGACGAAATCTTTGAAGAACGGTTTGCATCAGACGGGCATTGGACGGCGGACGGACATCCGCAAACTTGGGCCTCGCCCGAAAAAACGTTGGACAACAAAGAGTTTCGTGAAATCCTGCAAACCTGCCTCTACCAAATGCCTGAAAACACCGCCCGCGTGTTTACCATGAAGGAAATCCTCGGCTTTTCGTCCGACGAAATCCGCGAGCAATGCGGTATCAGTACGTCCAACTACCACACCATCATGCACCGCGCCCGAGAAACCCTGCGCCAATGTCTGCAAATCAAATGGTTCGGCAATGCAGGACATGCCGGTTAAGCCCGTTAGGAAAACACGATGAACAAATGCCGCAAAACCGCCTACCTGCTCTCCAAAAAACAGGACGAAACCCGCCTGACCGTTCCCGAGCGCGTTTTTCTGGGCAGCCACCTGCTGATATGCCCCCATTGCCGCGAATATAAAAAACAGCTCGACCTTATTCAGAAAGCCATGAAAAAGATGTTTTGAGGCTGGCGGATAAGGTTAAGAAGGTCGTCTGAAACCTGATGTAGGGTTTCAGACGACCTTTTTGCATGAAAGAAAATAGGGATTGATGGGTTTGAGCATGAGTTGGGATGAAATGAAACGCCCATAAAAAGCCGGCTTTTTAAGCCAGGATTTTGAAATTGGGCAGGATTTGGGCGGATTTAAAGGCACGGCAAACAAGGTTCAAACCGCCCAATAAGCCGGAGGCTATATAGGAATGATTGAGTGGGTGTCAACATTTTCTGCCTTTTTTTAGAACAAAACATGACTTATGCCAATATTTGTTACTACAACCCACTACATCGGCGGGAACATGAAAATGATGTGTGTTAGAATTTTCTCAGCTGTTTTATAAAACAGTACCTTAACTAAAAAATTTAAGAAGGATAGAACATGAACAAATTACTAATTGCTGCGATGATGATGGCCGCTTTGTCGGCTTGTTCCCAAGAAGCCAAACAGGAAACTAAGGAAGCGGCTTCTGCCGTAGCTTCCGAGGTTAAAGACGCTGCGGCTTCTGCTACCGATGCTGCTGCATCTTCCGCTCAAGCAGCGGCGAGCAAAGTAGAAGATACTGCCGCCAAAGCTGCATCAGAAGTAAAAGAAGCTCCTGCCTCTGAAGCCAAACCGGCAGAAAAAACAGAAGCTGCGCCTGCCGACGAGAAAAAAGATGCCTCTTCCGCCAAAGTCGACGGCAAAGCCGTTTTCGAAGCCAACTGTAAAATGTGCCACGGCGGTACCATCCCGGGCGCTCCAGTCGTCGGTAAAAATGATGATTGGGCTCCGCGCATCAAACAAGGCAAAGAAACCCTGCATAAGCATGCACTCGAAGGCTTCAACACCATGCCGGCAAAAGGCGGCAACACCAGCCTGAGCGACGATGAAGTCAAAGCGGCGGTTGACTATATGGCAAACCAATCCGGCGCTAAATTCTAAGCCGTACAAATCAAAACGCACCTTATTACAAGGTGCGTTTTTTCATGGTATAGTGGATTAACTTTAAACCAGTACGGCGTTGCCTCGCCTTAGCTCAAAG
>JUNU01000406.1 GCA_001067655.1 Neisseria lactamica | reverse complement strand
AATATAGTGGATTAACTTTAAACCAGTACGGCGTTGCCTCGCCTTGCCGTACTGGTTTAAAGTTAATCCACTATATTTGGCGATAAAAAACTGCACCTTAATAGTTTGGAGGGGATGTCCAACTTTTGGGGTGCAGTTCAGTTTTCAGACGACCTTTGGGAAACGGTCGGTCATTTGGGATGGTGTGTCGCCGTTATGGTTTGACGGCTTTGCCGTCGATGGTGACGGATGTGAGTTTGAGGTCGTAAGTTTTGCCGTCGTCGGTGTATTTGATTTCGGCGGGGATGTTGTTGAAGGCGGGGGCGAACGAATAGGTGACGGTGTCGTCGCCGCGTTTGACGCGGTATTTGTTGACTGTGGTGGTACCGCCGCCGATTTTGTAGTTTTCGCTGCCGACTTTGGTCATGCCGCTGACGGGGTAGAGTTTTTTGCCGTTGGTGATGTTCAGGTCGGACGGCAGGCGGGCATCGTTGGCGGCAAGCTGCCAAGCCAGCGTAAAGAGGTCGAGTGTCGTGCCGCCGGTTTTGGCGGTTTCGCTCGAGCCGGCTTTGCCGTAAGTGATGCTGTTGCCGCTGAATTTGGCTTCGGCATAGAGTTTGCCGCCGCGGACGTCTTTATAGTATTTGGGACGGAGGGTGTTGCCGCTGATGGTGCCG
>JUNU01000405.1 GCA_001067655.1 Neisseria lactamica | reverse complement strand
TAGTACGGCAAGGCGAGGCAACGCCGTACTGGTTTAAAGTTAATCCACTATATATGGTTGCCGCGTTTTGACGGCAGGGGGTATGTTTATTTCAACAGATTTTTCAACGCCAAGCGCACGCCTTCGCCGACTTCCGTGCCTTTCGGAATGCCCTTGATGGCGGCTTTTGCTTCGCGTTCGTTGTAACCCAGCGCAATCAGGGTGTTGACGATGTCGTCCGTTTCGTCGGCGGCAGGCGCGGCGGCGAAAAGTCCGTCGGTGGCGGCATGGGAAACCAGTTTGCCGCGCAGTTCCAAAACCATGCGTTCGGCGGTTTTTTTGCCGATGCCGGGTGCGGAGGACAGGCGTTTGATGTCTTCGTCGGCGACCGCGCGGGCAAGCTCGTCGGCGGACATGGCGGAGAGTATGCCCAGCGCGGTTTTCGCACCAATGCCGCTGACTTTGACCAGCTGGCGGAACGTCGCCCGCTCGTCGGCAGTCGCGAAGCCGAACAATAAATGCGCGTCTTCACGGACGACAAGCTGGGTGTAAAGCTGCACGGTTTCGCCCAAGGCGGGCAGGTTGTAGAAAGTCTGCATGGATACGTCGGCTTCGTAGCCGACGCCATTGACGTCGATGACGATTTGCGGCGGGTTTTTCTCGATGAGCTTGCCGGTCAGTCTGCTGATCATGTGGATTCCGAGTGGTGTTGGCAGGGGGCGTCTGAAAACGCGGTTTTGTACAATGGCGGCGTTTCAGACGACCGTGATTGTCTGGTGGATTCAGTTTAAACCGGTACGGCGTTTCCGTATGGTTTGGCGTGCGTGTATCCGAAAGATAATAAAAAAGCTGAGTTTTTCAACTCAGCTTTTTAAATTTGGTGGGTCGTGAGC
>JUNU01000404.1 GCA_001067655.1 Neisseria lactamica | reverse complement strand
ACTGTCTGCGGCTTCGTCGCCTTGTCCTGATTTAAAGTTAATCCACTATAAAATCGGACGTTTTGTTCCTCTCCCCACCAAATTGCCCAAACACAACACAAAGTCCGTTCACGACAACTACCTTGTCACAAAATAACCATTGCAAAACAAAACGTCGTCTGAAAACAAGCATTGCCCGTTTTCAGACGACGTTTCTGCATTTTCAAACCGTCTCAAGCCTGACTAATCAAATGTTCGACCAATGCCGGCACGCCTTCCGCCGCGCGTTTCGGAATCACTTCGACATCCGCGCCCACGCTTTGCGGGTTCGGATCGACCAGATAGCGTTCCGCATCGGGCGGCGCGTAATGAATCAGCGAAGCCGCCGGATAAACCTGCATCGACGTGCCGACAATCATGACCACATCGGCATCGCGCATTTCCTCAACCGCCGCGTCAAACATCGGTACTTGTTCGCCGAAAAACACGATATGCGGGCGCATCGGATTGCCTTGGCTGTCGCGCACATCGTCGGTCTGCTCGCCGGTAAATTCAATGATTTCGTCTTCATCGACGGTGCTACGCAGTTTGTTCAGCTCGCCATGCAGGTGCAATACTTTGCTGCTACCCGCCTTCTCGTGCAGCGCGTCCACATTCTGCGTGATGATGTGAACATCGTAATATTGCGCCAGCTTGACCAAAGCCAGATGCGCGGCGTTCGGCTCGGCGGCGTTTGCCTGAAACCTGCGCTGGTTATAGAAATCGATGACGAGCTTGGGATTGCGCGCCAAGGCTTCGGGCGTGCAGACATCCGTCACCTTATGCCCTTCCCACAAACCGCCCGCATCGCGGAAAGTCAGCAACCCGCTGTCGGCGCTGATTCCCGCGCCGGTCAGGACAACGCATTTTTTCATATCGTTGCCCTGCCTTATTGCCGGTAAGTCTGTAAGAAGCGCTCGAGTTTGCCCATGGCTTCTTCGATTTGGTGGGTGTACGGCAGGGTAACGATGCGGAAGTGGTCAGGTCGTATCCAGTTGAACCCGGTTCCTTGGACAAACAAGACTTTTTCGCGCACGAGCAGGTCGTAGATGAATTTCATGTCGTCATGGATACCGTACATTTCGGTGTCGATTTTCGGGAACATATAAAGCGCCCCCATCGGCTTGACGCAGGATATGCCGGGAATTTGGTTGACAAGTTCCCACGCTTTGTTGCGCTGCTCCAGCAGGCGGCCGCCGGGTAGGATAAATTCGTTGATGCTTTGATAGCCGCCCAAAGCGGTTTGGATGGCGTGTTGCATAGGCGTATTGGCACACAGGCGCATGGAGGCGAGCATATCGAGGCCTTCGATATAGCCTTTGGCATGTTCTTTCGGGCCGTTGAGCACCATCCAGCCTTGGCGGAATCCGGCAACGCGGTAGGCTTTGGAGAGGCCGTTGCAGGTGATGGTCAGCAGGTCGGGGGCGAGTGCGGCGATGTGGTGGTGGACCGCGCCGTCGTAGAGGATTTTGTCGTAGATTTCGTCGGCGAAGATGATCAAACCGTGTTTGCGCGCCAATTCGGCGATTTCAAGCAGGATTTCTTTGCTATACACCGCGCCGGTGGGATTGTTGGGGTTGATGACGACGATGGCTTTGGTTTTGGGCGTGATTTTGGCTTCCATGTCGGCAAGGTTGGGAAACCAGTCGTTTTCTTCGTCACACAAATAATGGCGCACCGTACCGCCCGCCAAAGTGGCGGCAGCCGTCCACAACGGATAGTCGGGCGCGGGAATCAGGATTTCGTCGCCGTCGTTCAAAAGCGCCTGCATGGACATGGTAATCAGCTCGGACACGCCGTTGCCGATATAAACGTCGTTGACCGAAATATCGCGCAGACCTTTGGTTTGATAGTAATGAACGATGGCCTTACGGGCGGAATACAGTCCTTTAGAATCGCAATAGCCCTGCGCGGTCGGCAGGTTACGGATTACGTCCACCAAAATTTCATCGGGCGCTTCAAAGCCGAACGGCGCAGGGTTGCCGATATTGAGCTTGAGGATTTTATGGCCTTCTTCTTCGAGTTGCAGGGCTTTTTTGTGTACTGGGCCGCGGATGTCGTAGCAAACATGGTCCAGCTTGGATGATTTGGGAAATTTCTCCATGATGTGTGTTCCGTAAAATTGTTAACAATGGGAGTAAATGTACTCCGTTTGCAGGCGGAAAGAAAGGGGCAAATGCGGGATTTTTGGCTGCCGCTTCAAGAATCAAGCGTCAAAAACAAATAAGGTCGTCTGAAAACCCTTTTTCGGGATTTTCAGACGACCTTTCCGTGTTGCAAGATGCTTAAACGGGCAAGCCGGTTACGCTCCGTAAACGGGGTATTTGTCGCAAAGCGCGGTGATTTGTTTGCGGACGTTTGCCAAATTCGCTTCGTCTTCAGGATTTGCCAAAACATCGGCAACGAGGTTGGCGAGAACTCGGGCGTCGGCTTCGTTAAAGCCACGTGTAGTCATGGCGGCGGAGCCGATGCGGATGCCGGAGGTAACGAACGGTTTTTCCGGGTCGTTCGGAATGGCGTTTTTGTTGACGGTGATGTTTGCTTTGCCCAATGCGGCTTCGGCGGCTTTGCCGGTGATTTTCATCGGTTGCAGGTCAACAAGGAAAACGTGGCTTTCGGTGCGGCCGGAAACGATGCGCAAACCGCGTTTGACCAATTCTTCCGCCATCGCTGCGGCGTTGATTTTCACCTGTTTGGCGTATTGTTTGAACTCGGGTTGCAGGGCTTCTTTGAACGCAACGGCTTTGGCGGCGATGACGTGCATCAGCGGGCCGCCTTGCAGGCTTGGGAAGATGGAAGAGTTCAACGCTTTTTCATGCGTGTTGTCGCGGCACAAAATCACGCCGCCGCGCGGGCCGCGCAGGGTTTTGTGGGTGGTGGTAGTCACGAAGTCGCAGAATGGGACGGGGTTGGGATATTCGCCGCCGGCAATCAGGCCTGCGTAGTGCGCCATATCGACAAAGAGGTAGGCACCGACTTTGTCGGCGATTTCGCGGAATTTCGCCCAGTCGATTTGCAGGGCGTAGGCAGATGCGCCGGCAACGATCATTTTGGGTTTGTGTTCGAGCGCGAGGCGTTCGACTTCGGCGTAATCGAGGACTTCGTTTTCATCCAAGCCGTAGGTAATGGCGTTGTAGAGTTTGCCGGAAATATTGACGCTGGCGCCGTGGGTCAGGTGGCCGCCGTGGGCGAGGCTCATGCCGAGGATGGTGTCGCCGGGTTTGAGGACGGAGGCGTACACGGCTTGATTGGCTTGGGAGCCGGAATGGGGTTGGACGTTGGCGTATTCCGCACCGAAGAGTTCTTTGACGCGGGCGATTGCCAGCTGTTCGACGATATCGACGTATTCGCAACCGCCGTAGTAGCGTTTGCCGGGGTAGCCTTCGGCGTATTTGTTGGTCAATTGCGAACCTTGTGCCTCCATCACGGCGCAACTGACGTAGTTTTCGGAAGCAATCAGTTCGACGTGGTCTTGCTGGCGTTGGTCTTCTTGGGCGATGGCGGCTGCCAGCTCCGGATCATATTGGGCTAGGTTGACGCTTTTTGAAAACATCTTCTCGACTCCTTTGTCGGTTGGGAAACGGGGATTGATAAGTGTTGAACAATGTACCAAATCGGTTTGGATTGTCAACGATTTTATCTTTCAGACGACCCCTTTGCTGCTTGGAGGGTCGTCTGAAAAGTTTTATTTGAACAGATTGTCTTGTTTCAAATGAAAGTCGATTTTTTCGAGCAGGGCTTCGAGGTCGCTCTCGGCTTGGGCGGCGGCGAGGTTTTTGCCCAACTCTTCCAAAGCCAGCGCATCGAGCCTGCGGCGTTCGAGTTTGCGCGCTTCTTCGTTGAAGATTTTGATGTTGTCGGGCAGGATGAGCGGCGGCACGCTGCCGTCGGTCGTATAGAACGCTTCATCCGCAAACACGAACCCCTCCGGCAATGCGGGCGCATTGTCGTAGTCGGCATCGTTGACCGGCATCCACTCGGAATGCTGTTCCAACAGGACGAATTGCCCGTTCATGCCGTAAATATGGGCAAAATGGGAGAGCTTGGGGCGTTTGGTGTTCATGCAAAGATTGTATGCCGATGATGCGGGAGCGTCTAGGGCGGAATTTTGTGTCGTCGCAGTAGGAAGGTCGTCTGAAAGTAGTATAATTACAAAATCGATAAATTTTTGAAGACAAATATAAAAAGGGAAACCCCAATGTCAGCAAACACAAACAAACAATGGCTAAGCGTCATCGCCCTGGCGGTCGGTGCATTCATTTTCAACACCACCGAATATATCCCGATTGCCCTATTGAGCGACATCGGCTCGACCTTCAATATGCCGCCGACCGAAGTCGGCATCATGATTACCGTGTATGCCTGGATTGTCGCGCTGCTGTCACTGCCGCTGATGCTGGTAACGAAAAACATCGAACGCCGCAAGCTGCTGCTCGTCCTCTTCGCGTTCTTTACCCTCAGCCACATCGTTTCCTATTTCGCCCGAAGTTTCGAAATCCTGCTCATCAGCCGCATCGGCATCGCCCTGACGCACGCCGTGTTTTGGTCGATTACCGCCTCGCTGGCAGTACGCGTCGCGCCGCAGGGTAAAGGCAATCAGGCTTTGGGGCTGCTCAGTACGGGTACGGTTATGGCGATGGTAGCGGGCATCCCGCTGGGGCGAGTTATCGGGCAACATTCAAGCTGGCAGTTCAGCTTTTTGCTTATCGGACTTTGCGCGGCGGCAGTGATGGGCATATTGGCGAAAAACCTGCCGCTGCTGCCCAGCGTAAACACAGGTTCGCTCAAAAGCCTGCCCGGATTGCTCAAGCGCAAAAACCTCATGCTGCTCTACGCGCTGACCGTCCTCTTGATTACCGCCCACTTTACGGCATACAGCTATATCGAACCCTTCGTCCTGCAAGCCGGCAGCTTCGCACCCGAACAAGTGACCATCGTCTTGAGCCTGTACGGGCTGGCAGGGTTTGCCGCGTCGTATCTGTTCGGCAAATGGTTTGCCAAACACCAGCGCACATTCCTGATGACCTCGGTATCCGTCATCATGGCTTCAACGCTCTGCCTGCTGCCCCTTGCCGCTTACCCGATAGCCGTTTACGCGCTGGTGTTTGTCTGGGGTATCGCCATCGTCGTCTTGAGCCTCGGCATGGTCTCCAAAGTATTGGACTTTGCCTCGGATGCGACGGATGTGGCCAACTCGATTTATTCAGGCCTCTACAACGTCGGCATCGGCGGCGGCGCGCTTTTGGGACATTACGTTACCGTCTGGGCGGGCATTTCCAACATCGGTTTTGTCGCCGCAATCTTGGCAGCGGCAGGATTGGGCGTGTGCCGGATGTTGGTTGAGATGCGGAAATAAGGGGGTTGTATAGTGGATTAACTTTAAACCAGTACGGCGTTGCCTCGCCTTAGCTCA
>JUNU01000403.1 GCA_001067655.1 Neisseria lactamica | reverse complement strand
CTCTTTGAGCTAAGGCGAGGTAACGCCGTACTGGTTTAAAGTTAATCCACTATATTTGAATGGTTGCCGCACATTGCCTCAAAAGTGAGTTGGTTATTCGACAAAAACGGGCGTGTTGATGGCAAACAAGGTCGTCTGAAAACATACCGCAGCGTGCCGTATGCTTTCAGACGACCTCTTATCCCACTACCGCCCTACTCTTCTGCTTTTTCCGCTGCGCTGCGGCGGGAAACGCTGATGCCTAATTGTTTGAGTTTGCGGTAGAGGTGTGTGCGCTCCAGGCCGACTTTTTGGGCGACGCGGCTCATGTTTTGCCCTTCTTGGGCGATGTGGTACTCGAAATAGCGGCGCTCCAATTCTTCACGCAGTTCGCGCAAAGGCATATTGAAGTTGAAACCGCCGACGATTTCGGTGGCGACCGTCGCCCGTTTTTGCCCCAATGCGGCAACGACCGCCTGCTCGTGGACTTCCTGTCCGTCCGCTTCCAGCATCAGGTTTTTCACGACGCTGCGGAGCTGGTCGAAATTGCCCGGCCAGTTGTATTGGCACAGGACGGTCAGCGAGCCGTTGCTGAATTTGACGGGCTGGATTTTTTCGCTGTCCGCCAATTCGGTCATGACTTGGTTAACCAAGAAGGCGATGTCTTCGGATTGGCTGCGCAACGGCGGGATGCTGATGACGTTGCCGGAAAGCAGTTCGGACAACTTGGCATCGGCGATGGCGTCTGCCGGGCTTTCATCGGCGGCGTGGCTGCCGGCGACGATAACGCGCACGTTGTAACGGTCTGCCTTGCCGAGGATGAAGCTGATGCCGTTTTGGATGTTTTTGCTGTACTGCGCGGCATCACCGAGATAAAGCGTGCCGCCCGATGCTTTTTGCAGCAGCTCCAATGGCGCATCAGCAATGAGTTCGACGCGGCTGAGTCCGACCCAAGGCGTGCCGCTTTTGTGGAAATAACGGGCAACGATTTCAAACGGCGAACCGGTTTCGCCGCTGAGCAGTACGGGGCCGCTTTTTTTCACGGCAGGCTCAAGCTGCTGCTTGAATTCTTGAATGGCGGGGCTATTGCCGAGTTTATCGAAGGACAAGCCCGCCGCCATCTGCATTTCGCCGTGTTTGAGGGCGCGGTCGACGGTAGAGAGCAGCTTTTGCAGGGCAATCGGTTTTTCCAGAAAATCGAGCGCGCCGATTTTGGTGGCTTCGACGGCGGTGTCGATGCTGGCGTGTCCGCTCATCATCACCACGGGCATGTTGAGCTGTCCGTTTTTCGCCCACTCTTTGAGCAGGGTAATCCCGTCGCAGTCGGGCATCCATATGTCCAACAACACCATGGCGGGACGGGTCTGGTGGCGCAGTTGGCGCGCCTCTTCGGCGTTCTCCGCCAAAGCCACGGAATAACCTTCGTCTTGGAGGATTTCCGAGAGCAAGTCGCGGATACCTACTTCGTCATCTACAATTAAAATATCACTGCTACGCATAAGTTTCTACCAATCGGGGTAAGGCTATTTTCACACACGCGCCGCCTTCGTTCTGATTGCTCAGGCTGATGCGGCCGCCGTGCTCTTCGATGATTTTCTTCACAACGGGCAATCCCAGACCCGTACCTGTCGGCTTGTCGGTAACATACGGCTCGAAGGCATTATGCAGCATTTCCTTGCTGAAACCTTTGCCGTTGTTACAAACGGTCAATAAAACCTGTCCGTCGTTATCTTCGCCGACGCTGACATTCACTTG
This sequence comes from Neisseria lactamica, assembly GCA_001067655.1. Classification (GTDB taxonomy): domain Bacteria; phylum Pseudomonadota; class Gammaproteobacteria; order Burkholderiales; family Neisseriaceae; genus Neisseria; species Neisseria lactamica_B. The sequence goes on along the minus strand of JUNU01000403.1, from coordinate 8,435 downwards.
CGGAACTTCCGCCTCTTCCGCCGCCTCTGCCGCGTTTTTGAAAATATTGTGCAACACCTGCCGCATGGCGGTGGTATCGGCGGAAATCGGCTGCGGTTTGTCGGACAAGTTCGGAACAAAGCGGCACGTCCCGCCCTCGTACAGCAGCAACACTTCTTCAACCAAGCGGTTTAAATCGTGTTTTTCAAAATTCAGCGACGGCGCGCGGGCGTAATTGCGGAAGGCTTCGACCATTTCTTTCAATGCCGCCACCTGTTTGACGATGGTGTCGGTCGAACGGCTGAGGATTTGGGCGTGTTGTTCGTCCAATTTATCATGCAATTTCCATGCCAATCTCTCGGCGGAAAGTTGGATAGGCGTGAGCGGATTGCGGATTTCGTGCGCCAACCGTTTCGCCACTTCGCCCCATGCGGCTTCTTTTTGGGCGCGGATGAGGACGGTGATGTCGTCGATCACCATTACCACGCCGTTGTCGTTGTCGTCGGGCAGGATGGTGGCTTTACCCAAAAGAATCCGCGCATCGTCGGGGGCGGCGTATTCGACTTGGACGGGTTTGGCGGCATTGGCGGTTTCTTCAATGGCGGCAAACACTTCGGCAAGCAGTGTCTGCTGCGGCGATTGTCCGCGCCAGTCGTGCCAGTTGCTGCCCCACAGCGGCACCAATTCAATGCCCAAAATCCGTTCGGCGGCTTTGTTGAAGGTTTTCAGACGACCTTCGGCATCCAAAGTAATCACGCCCGTGGTCAAGCTTTCCAACACGCATTCGAGATAGTGGCGCGCCGCTTCTTCGCGCAGGCGGTTGTTCTCGTCGGCTTCTTTGGCAATGGCAAGCTGTTCGGTCATGTGGTTGAACAACTGGGTCAACCTGCCGAATTCGTCGTTGCGGAACACGGGGCGTTTCTGGCTGAAATCGCCCTGCGCCACCGCCCTTGCGCCTTCTGCCAACGACAATACCGGCTCGACGAAGCGGCGGGCGAAATACAGCGCCATCACCAAGGCAAGAAAAATCGCCAACAGCGCGGCAACCAGCAAAGTCGCCAAGAAGAAGGTTTGCAGGCCTTGTTTGGTGTAACTCAATTCGGCGTATTTTGCCCGCGCCGCTTCAATCAAGGTCGCGTCTTGCGCCACATCCTGCGGGATGGGCTGACGAAAAAACAAGGCGTAATCGCGTCCGTTGTGCGCGCCGATCAGCATCCAGCCTTGCGCGTACAAGACATTTTCTATGTTTTCCAAACTGCGTATCGAGCCGGTCTGCTCCAGCTTCTCCCATCCTTCTTTGTCGAGTTCGGGCTGGTTTAGTTTCAGCGGATTGACACTTTTCTCGGTTTTATGGGTTTTGACGTCGTAGAGCGAAAGCTGGGTAAAGCCGCCCGATTTGGCGGCATTTTTCAGCGCCTTGCCCAAATCGCCGTCCACAGACGCGGTGCTGATTAGATCAATTTGCACTGGTGTGGCATTGCTGACGGCGTTATCCACCGCCAGATTCAGCGCGGATTTGCTCAAGTTCAGACTGCGTTCGAGAGCTTCGTGGGTATCGTTGCCGAACCATGAATTAATCGTGCCGTTAATGAACTGCGCAGAAATGCCAAAGAGAAAAACGCCCGGCAATACCGCCACCAGCGTAAACATCCCCGACAGCCGCCGCGCAATCTGCGAACCGAACACGCCCTTGCTTTTGTCGCGCATAAGGAGCAGGACGTAACGCGTCAAAACCGATGCCAACACCAGCATCAACAGCGCACACAGAGCGATAATCCACCAAAAATATTCCGCCAGCGGGCTGGTACTGCCCGTTGCAATGGTCAGTCCGTAGAGCAGTCCCACCGCCGCCAACACGGCAATCAGGAGAAAGCGGCGCATGGTTTACTCCTGAGAGATGGTCAGAGACTTCCAGCCAGAATCCAAGTGCCAGTTTTTAGAAGTCAACGCGTTGATTTGGAAGGGTTTGGGCAGCTTCGCCGTCGAGAGCAGCAGGCGGATTTCGGCTTGCGTGTCTTTCGCTGCAACGCCGCTTAACGCGCCTTTGGACAGCACTTTCCAGTTGGCGACTGCCCCTACGCCGCGCAAGGCGGTATCGAGCGTGTCGTATTCGGTGGAAAACGTGCCGACGGTTATGCGGTAGCGGTTGGTCAGCGGATGGAAGGAAAGTTTGTAGTGGATGGTGTTGTCGCTGTTGAGCAGCTGGTCAAACTTGAAGCGGTAAGACGGCATGGAAGGCGCAGAAAGCTGCCAGCTCAAAGTGAAATTCAACGGCACGCCCTGCCGGAGCGCCTGTTTGAGCTGGTCGGGCAAATCGGTGCGGAAACGGCTGCTGACGGAAAGCTGCCCGGTTTCGGTCAGTTTCGCCTCGGAGCGGGTCACGCTGATGCCCTCCGCCGCCGCATTCAGCGACAGGGCGAGCAACAGCGTTCCAAACAGCCGTTTACTGCTTTTTGATAAGCGCGTAATAAAAGCCATCTTGATGTTTGTTCGGTAAAAGCACACGCGACTCGATCAGCTCGGCATCGGCGTGGCGGTTGAGGAATTTTTGCAACTGAACGTCGTTTTCTTCGACGAACACCGAGCAGGTGGCCAGCAGCATTCTGCCGTTTTTCGTCAGGGTTTGCCAAAGCGCGTCCAGCAATGCCTCCTGCTGACGGGCGGTTTTGGCGGCATCGGTCGGACGGCGCAGCCATTTCACGTCGGGATTGCGCCGCGCCACACCCGAGGCGGTACACGGCACGTCGGCAAGGATGGCGTCGAAAGGCTTTCCATCATACCACGCCGCCAAGTCCTGCGCATCGGCGCAAGCCAGAGCGGTCGTCTGAAACCCCAAACGGTCGAGATTGTCCTTCACCCTTTTCAGACGACCCTCGTCTATATCCAAAGCGGTCACATGACAATCCGCCAGTTCCAACATATGCCCCGTTTTCCCGCCCGGCGCGGCGCACGCGTCCAAAATCCGTTCGCCGTCTTTAGGGTTTAACAGATACGCCGCCTGCTGCGCGCCGAAATCTTGCACCGACACCAGCCCTTCGGCAAAACCGGGCAGCCGGCTGACGGGAACCGCCTCGTCCAACGTTACCGCATATTCGTCCAACGCCTTAGCCGCAACACCTTCTGCCGCCAGCTTTTCCAGATACGATTCGGCATTGCCGTGGCGGCGGTTGACCCGCAGCGTCATCGGCGGATGCGATTGCAGCGCGGTGATGATGTTGTGCCAGTGTTTCGGATAATGGTTTTTCAGGTATGCCACCCACCACAGCGGCAGGTTGTGTTTCGCCACATCGTCTTTTTTGCACGAAGCCTCCAGCTTCTGACGCTCGCGCAAAAAACGCCGCAAAATCGCGTTGGCAAACGAGCGGAACTGCCCGCACCCGATTTTCGCGATGCTCTCGACCGCCTCATTGACCACCGCATGAGGCGCGTTGCGCGTGTAATGCAGTTGGTATATCGCAGCCAGAAGCAGGCTTTCGAGCTGCGGATTGTCAATCGGCTTTTTCAGCATCTGCGCGAGCATATGTTTCAAACTGCCCAAATAACGCTGGCAGCCGTAGGCAATATCCTGCAACACGCCGTTTTCCTGCGCCGTCAGCTCGGGATGCGTCGCGCGGATTTGCGCCAACACATCCTGAAGGTTGCGCCCTTCGGCGACCGCCGCAATGCTGTCGGCGGCGAGTTTTTGGGCGAGGGACATACTCATAAATTCAATTCCTTAAATGACTGCTGTGGTTCGATTTGCTCGTTAAAAATGTAAACGCCGTACAAGCGGTTCAGGCGGTGTTCGGGGCAAGATTCAAATTGTGTTAATTCGATTGCCCGCTCATGACAATATCCATATAGTCCGTTCTTTTCAACACACATAAGGATTCATCATGAATTTACGCTTCCTTTCCCTGCTTGCCGTTTCCGCCGCACTCGTTTCCGGCAGTCTGACCGCCGCAGCGGCACCGCACAAACATTCCCGCTCCATCTCCCAAGCGCAAGCTGTTAAAATCGCCAAGAAACGCGTCGGCGGCGGCCGCGTTACCGACATCGACCACAGCGAGGGACGCTGGGAAATCGAAATCCGCAGAGGCTGCACCGAATACGATGTGGACGTTTCCTCACAAAGCGGCCGCGTCATCAAAGTGGACACCGACAACCACTGCGACGATTAATGGATTCTTAAGGAAGCCGGACTACTGCATGTCCGGCTTTTCTGTTTTTAGACGACCTCAAACTTGCCTAAGGTGGTCTGAAAACATTTTATCTGCCGTTTTGCCTGATTTGGGACTTTCAGACGACCGCTCCGTCCCGTTCCAACAATGCACGATAGCGTTGGGCATCCTGCGGCGAAAAGCAACAGAAAACGATTTTTTCGACAGACGGACATTGTGGCAAGGTTTTTTTCAAAATCGCCAAAGCGGTTTCGGCAGCCAAATCAGCGGGGAAACGGTACACGCCCGTACTGATGCAGGGGAAGGCGATGCTGCGGATGCCGTGTTCTTGCGCCAGCAGCAGCGAATTTTGATACGCCTCCTCCAGCTTGACCGCTTCGCTGCGGTGTCCGCCGAACCAAACCGGCCCGACGGTGTGAATCACAAATTTCGCCGGCAGATGATAGCCTTGGGTGATTTTCGCTTCGCCCGTGCGGCAACCGTTCAACTGCCTGCACTCTTCCAGCAATTCCCATCCCGCCGCGCGGTGAATCGCACCGTCCACACCACCGCCGCCCAACAACGAGGCATTGGCGGCGTTCACGATGGCATCGACTTCAAGTTTCGTAATATCGCCTTCGACTACTTCAAACACTGCCATGATCTGCTCCTAAACTTGGGGAATCTTGTCGTCAGTTCAACAAAACCAAACGTTTCCCTGCCGATATTTTCAGACGACCTCTGAATCATCAGAAGAAAGGTCGTCTGAAAATTAATCAGCCTGCAAACAGTTTCTACAAAACCGTCCCAACCTCAATCTTATGTCCTGCCGCAAACGCCGCAATCGGCATCCGTTTGCTGCCGGAAGGCTGCAATTCGGTAATCTTCAACGCATTCTCGCCGCAGGCAACGACCAAGCCATCAGCCGAGCAAGACAACACTTCGCCCGCCCTGCCTTGTTGTGCCACTACTTCAGCACGCCAGATTTTCATCGGTTTGCCTTGATATTCCACCCACGCAGCGGGAACGGGATTGAAGGCACGGATTTTGCGCTCGATGACTGCCGCGCTTTCGTTCCAATCGACACGCGCTTCTTCTTTGCTTAATTTTTGTGCATAAGTAATGCCTTCTTCGGGCTGTTTGACGCTTTTCAGACGACCCTCTGCCTTTAATTGTTGCAAATCAGCAACAATAGCCTCCGCACCGAGGTTCATCAGCGCGTCGTGTACTTCATTCGCCGTATCGGTCGATTGAATGGCGTAACGGTGTTCGCTGACCACATCGCCGGTGTCCAAACCGATGTCCATCTGCATGATGCACACGCCCGTCTCGGCATCGCCCGCTTCAATCGCGCGCTGAATCGGCGCCGCGCCACGCCAACGGGGCAGCAGCGAGGCGTGGATGTTGAGACAGCCGTGTTTCGGCGTATCCAATACGTCTTGCGGCAGAATCAGCCCGTAGGCGGCAACGACCATTACGTCTGCTTCGACCTCTTTAAGCATTTGCAGCGCTTCGGCGTTGTTGCGCAGTTTTTCAGGCTGCGCCACGCGCAAACCCAATTCCAATGCGGCCTGCTTCACGGGAGACGGAGCAAGCTGCATCCCGCGCCCTTTGGGACGGTCGGGCTGGGTCAACACCAGCGGGATTTCAAAACCGGCGGCAGTAATGGCTTTTAAGGCGGCAGCGGCAAAATCGGGCGTACCGGCAAAGATGACTTTCATGGGGAAACTCCTTGGAAATGGGTTTCAGACGACCTATGTAGCGCAACGGCAAGCTTGTCTCCGTCTGACGGGAAGGGACAGCTTACAGGATACGGCGGTTACTGTTTCTAACCACTATCTAAAGAATAGGCTAACATTGCGACAGGTCGTCTGAAAGTTTGAAAAACAACGGCTCGCTGCCCTTCCCCTCTTTCAGACGACCTGTCCAACCGTATCATTCGGCTTTTAGATGGTGTGTTTCTGACGTTTTTTCAGTTTGGTCTTAATCCGACCCTGCTTGAGCTGAGACAGGCGTTCGACAAAAACGATGCCCATCAGGTGATCCAACTCGTGCTGCACGCAAATCGCCAACAGCCCGTCCGCCTCCAGCGTGAATTTTTCGCCTTTCTCGTTCAAAGCCTCGACCTTGACGCGCTCGGCGCGGGTAACGGTGTCGTAAATGCCCGGCACGGACAGGCAGCCTTCTTCGTAAGTGGTTTCGCCGTCTTTTTCAACAATGACGGGGTTGATGAACACGCGCGGCTCGCTGCGGTCTTCGGTCAAATCCATCACGACGACGCGCTCGTGCACATCGACCTGCGTCGCCGCCAGCCCGATACCGCGTGCTTCATACATGGTTTCAAACATATCGGCAACCAGCTTTTGGATGCGCTCATCAACTTGCTCGACAGGCTTCGCCACGGTGTGCAGACGCTCGTCGGGATATTGCAGGATATTCAGTAAAGCCATAATTTTCTCTTCGTTTTTCAATACTTGGGACGCGCATTCAAACGCATCCGGCAGCAGATTGTGTGTGTTTTCATACAAATTTTGCGCCTGTCTTCACAATTCCCGTGATGACACTAACATTCAATGATAAAATATGCGTCAATGAATTTCTGTTCAATGCGCACGAAACGCCTATTGACGTTTTTTAAAGGGGGACGGCGGTTTTTGCAAACTCCCGGCCATTTCATTTTCTCCGTTTATCATTTAAAGACAAACCGAATCAATTTCAAGGGGAACGGTTATGCAACAACGTATTATAACCCTGCTTTGTGTCGCGGGCATGGCAATTTCCGCCCACACTCAAGCAGCTTCATTAAAAGTGCGCCCCGATGCGCCGCAACGCTACGTCGTGAAAAACGGCGACACACTCTGGGGCATCTCCGGCAAATATCTGTACAGCCCGTGGCAGTGGAACCGCCTTTGGGGCGCAAACCGCGGCGAAATCCGCAATCCGCATCTGATTTATCCGGGTCAGGTGTTGGTTTTGCGCTACGTCAACGGCCGCCCGCAACTGGGCTTCGAAAACGGCTCCGCAGGCAATGACGGCATTCCCGTCATCAAACTCAGCCCGCGCGTCCGCGAAACCTCTTCAGGCTACGGCATCCAAACCGTCAACGTGAACTTCTACCGCATGTTCATGCAACATCCGCAGTTCATCGACCAAATGAAGACCCAAGACGCACCGCGCCTGATCGACGGTCCTGACAACCGCATCATGTACAGCAAAGGCGAACGCGTGTACGCCTACGGGGTTACCGAACCCGGCCGCTATCTGGTTTACCGCGCCGTCAAAGACCTGACCGATCCCGATACCCGTAAATACCTCGGTCAAGAAGTCGTCTTCAGCGGTATCGTCAGCACCCTGCCCTACACCAACAGCGCGCTGGACTCCGCTTCCGACGAAGACCGCAAATACCTGAAAGACGGCGAATACTACACCCGCCTGCACCCGCTGGCGAAAGTGCCGACCCAAACCGCGCAGCCTATGATTGTGGAAGAAGCCGTTTCCGAAATCCGCAAAGGCGATTTCCTGCTGAAAATGGACGGCGAAACCGAGCCTTTCCAAATCATGCCGCACGCGCCGACGCAACACATCGACGGTAAAGTCATCTCCATCCTCGACGGCGTACACGAAGCCGGACAATTCCAAACCGTTACCTTGAACAAAGGTTCTGCCGACGGCTTGGACAAAGGCACAGTCTTGAGCATTTACAAACGCGACCGCCAAGTGAAAGTCGATTTGGAAGACGGCAAAAAAGGCCGTAAGAACATCGTTAAATATGTTTCCATCCCTGCCGAAGAAACCGCATTGGCTATGGTATACCGCACCGGCGAACATCTCTCGTCCGCCATCATTTTGGAAAACCTGACCAGCATCAACATCGGCGACACCGTATCCGAACCCGGCCGCGACTTGGACAACATGTCTGACGACAAACCGCACGTCCGCAACGAACCGCAAGATTCCCACGATACGGAACACAACCAATACAATATCCACAGCAACATCAATAAATATTGATCGATTGCCGACAACAAAACGTCGTCTGAAAATTTCAGACGACGTTTTTTATATGGGTCATAAAGGTCGTCTGAAAATGACGCCTTTTATGATGAAACACTGAACATCGACGGAAACCGCGTTTCGTTTTCACAAGAGTAAAATCCAATGATGCACCTTCAACAAGCTAACTCAATACAGCATTACGCTGTACAAGTCTGAAACAAACATTTTTTCAAACATAGAAGTTCCAACCAAACCTTTAATTTTCCCAAATATAGTGGATTAAAATTGCAATGATACGGCGTTGCCAACGCCCTTATGTAC
>JUNU01000402.1 GCA_001067655.1 Neisseria lactamica | reverse complement strand
CCGTAGAGCCACCCTCTCCCCAGCCCTCTCCCGCCGGACGGGAGAGGGGGCGGGCTGCACGTCGTGGCATAGATTCCTGTCCACCCGCCAATTTCAGACGACCCCTTGCCGTATCAGCAACCTTGTCCCTTCCCCCGTCCGGCGGGGGAAGGTTAGGATGGGGGTGGCTTTGCAACTTGAGGGAAAATCAAATTCGTGCAACCCGTAGAGCCACCCTCTCCCCAGCCCT
>JUNU01000401.1 GCA_001067655.1 Neisseria lactamica | reverse complement strand
CGAACACAGCCTCATCACCCGCATCGATTTCAACCTGTTTTGCCGTTTTGACGAGTTGAGCATCCCCGATTACAGCACCTTATGCCGTTACCGCAACCGACGGCGCAAGACGACACCCTGTCCGAATTGCCGGAACTGATTAACCGCCAACTGACCGAAAAAGGCCTAAAAATAGAGAAAGCATCCGCCGCCGTCATTGACGCCACCATTATTCAGAC
>JUNU01000400.1 GCA_001067655.1 Neisseria lactamica | reverse complement strand
AAAACGCGGAGAGAACGGCGAAGGCTTCGAACTCAGAACCGACGGCTGGGGCGCCGTACGGGCGGGGAAAGGCATATTGATCAGCGCAGATGCTCAGGGTAAAGCAGATGGAAATGTCTTGGATATGGAGGCTGCAATCAAGCAGTTGAAAGAAGCCTTGGATATGGCACAAGGATTGGCAAAAGCAGCCAAGCGAGCGGAGATCCCCTTGGGAGATCAAGAATCGTCTGGTTCCAGTAAAAATCTGATGGAGCAAGGAGAAAATTATGGTAATGGAGTCTCAGTAGACCTGGATGCTGATGGTTTGAAAAGTGCAGGTTTAATTGCCAGTGCTCCTGCTGGAATCGTATTGAGTACCCCAAAGGATGTGCAAGCCAGTGCTACTGAAAACATTATGCATACAGCAGGTAATAACATTCATAACAGTGCATTTAAAAAATTTACTGTTGCTGCCGGCGAGGTAATTCGAATGTTCGCACAAACGCTGGGTATCAAAATGGTTGCATCCAAAGGAGATGTAGTGTTGCAGGCGCAGCAGGACAATATCACTGCTGCTGCGGCTAAAGATGTCCGAATCGAAAGTGTCAATGGCGAAGTAATTATTTCTGCATCTAAAAAGCTTACTTTAGTTTGTGATGGTTCATACATCACAATTGGAGGAGGACAGGTTGAAATTGGAACACCTGGGCAGATTATCAACAAATCATCCGCTTGGCAGAAAGTCGGTCCTGCCAGTCAATCCGTCCAAAGCTCTATGCCCAAAGCAGCCAAAGGGCAGCTTGAGTTGCTTCATTATTATGCAACGCTAAAGAAAGATGGGGTAGCTGGAGGCAAATTCACAGTTATCGACAGCTCTGGACAAGTGCGCAAAGGTATTTTAGATAGTAATGGTTATGCAGTTGTGAGCGGGCTGGCTGAAGGTGCAGCAAAGGTGGTCTTTGGTAAAGATCCGAGAGATGGCCATGATGAAAAAGATATCATCGAAGAAGCTTTTAGGGTTTTGCCAATTGGTAAGCAAATCACATCAGATAAAAATCAAATTGCACAATTTGAATTTGCAAAAAAAGAAGTGAATTCACTTTTGGCAGATGTCAAAAATTTGGCTTCACAAGTGCAAGCATTGAAGCAAGTTTCTGACAACGTAAAAAATCTATCGTATAAAGATTTAGCCAAAAGCTTATCCATCAAGCAACAGCCTGTTTCAGCTGAAAAGGTTATATCTAATATCAAAAAGAAATAATCTGAAATCCATTCAATTTTTATTGTTATATCAGTTTACATTTTAAAGAGTAATATCCAGATGTCTTTGAAAACAATGCCACATACAAAAGTTGCAGTTAGTCCTGCAAATACTTTTACCAAAGATGCCCGAGCAGGAGCCAACAAATTTGACAGTTGGCTCAGACAGATTTCAGACGGCTATATAACTTTGGATAGGCTGGCCATGGCTGCCGGATCCATACCTGTAATCGGCAATGCAATGGCCGTTGTTGATACCATGTTGGCAATTAAAGAGATGGTCAACAAAAAAGATACTAATACACTCGACTGGATGAATTTAGCTATTAATGTTATCGGGATTATTCCGGGGGCTGGTAATGCAGCAAGGACAACATTACGTCCTATCTTGCATTTAGTACGAGATCAAGCATTGCGGCACAAAGGACTTCTCACAGAAGCTGTTGTTACTGCAATTCTCGATCACTTCCTAAAGGGGCATAAGGCAGATATTGATAGATATATAATGACTATCCAAGGACAAATGGATAGCATGCTTAAGGAAGTTAGCCGTCATGCTCAGCGAACCTTGTCATCCAGTGCAGATGCCCTATTAAAAATAGCTTCAGGAAAGGTTTTTGATACTCGCATGCTGCATCAAAAATCAAAGGAAGCTTTTAACAAAGCAACTATATTGACACTAGAGGGGCAGAATTTATATGTTGTATCACTCAGATATAAAACTGAAGCTGAGGCAAAAGATTTAGCAAACTCGGCTGTTGTCAAATTGGTTCCGGGACCGATTAAAACCAAGTTGACAACAATCGCAGCACAATTGAATGGATATAGCCAAAAAGTGGATGCTCGGATTATGGGGCTGGCAGGAGATTTATTAAAATTATTAAGCTTACTTTTAGAGGCACTTAAAAGACGTAAAAATCATGGCCGTTCGGCTGCAGTTACTGGTAAAGCTCAGAAAACCAACCCAAACGCTCGTCTGGATGCAGCTACTCAGCAAAGTAAAAGTAAGAACAAGCCTTCTAAATGTAAAAGTTGCGGTACCGGAGTTTCTCCACAATCTATTGATTTTGCCTCTGGACAAGAAACATTTACACATGTGGATTTTTCCCTGCCTGGCATCATGCCGATAAGCTGGGGCCGTACCTACTGTTCCGGCCTTATCACCTATGAAAAAGGTGAATTGGGTGCACGCTGGATTACCCCTTATACTGCCCGCATCGGTATCCGCAAACAAGAGTTGTTGTACCACACCTCTGATGGTCGGGCTGTGCCTTTCCCATTATTGGAGCCTGGTAGAGCTTATCATCATCCTATAGAAGATTTTACGCTAATGAGAGTCAGTGAGGATATGTTGACCCTTAATGTTGGCAAAGATCTACTTGAAATTTATGAGCGTTACGGGGATGTTTTCCGGTTGTCGACCATTAAAGATTGTAATGGTAATGCACTTGGTTTTCATTATTCAGGGCAGCATTTGATTGGAATTAATGATACCAACAACCACCTGGTGGTTATTCACTATAACGAACAGGATAAAATCAGCCGTATTGAATTAGCCGGTGATAATGCCCGTATTTTGGCAAGCTACGAATATGATCAGGCTGGAAATCTTATCAAGGCTACTGATGAGGCAGGAGATGTTTACGAATATGCTTACCAAGACCACTTAATCACGCGTTATACGGACCGTACTGGTAGAGGTGTTAACCTTGAGTGGCAAGGGCGTCGCCATTGGGCTAAATGTATTCGAGAATATGCTGATGACGGTAGCGGAGAGTTAAGATTGCGATGGGATGAAAACATCCGTGAAACGATTGTAACTGATGCTTACGGCTATGAGACCAGTTATCTGTATGATGCAGAAAACTATACTTATCGAATTATTTATCCTGATCATACTGAAGAATGGTTTTTCCGAGATGAGCGTAAAAACATTACGACCCATATTCATCCTGACGGTAGCGAAGACAATTACACCTATGACGATCATGACAATCTGCTCGAGCACATCCGAGCAGATGGCAGTGTCGTTTCTTTCGAATACGATGCCGATAATAATCTGACTGCCGTTACCGACCCCGAGGGACACCGCTGGTTGCGTCAATATGATGCCAATGGCAACATGATTCTCGAAACAGACCCCGAAGAGAACGAAACCCGCTATCGCTACAATGATGCAGGCTTACCGATAGAAATCACCGACGCACTCGGTGGCATTAAAACCCTGACTTGGACGAAGGACGGACAAATCTCGAGTCATACCGACTGCTCCGGCTATACCAGCCGCTGGCAATATGACGACAGAGGCCGTCTGCAAACCCAAACCGATGCCGAAGGCAACAGCACACACTATAGCTATGATTCAAGGGGCAATCCCGAGGCTGTGATCCAGGCAGACGGCACGAGGGAATCCTACCTGCATGATGCTGAAGGCAGATTGCTTGAGCATACCGATCCGCTCAAGCAAAGCACCCGCTACACCTACGACAAAGGCGGTCGTCTCTTCATCCGTACCGATGCACTCGGACAACAAGTCCAATACCGTTACGACCTCAACAGCCGTTTGGTCGGACTGCTGAATCAAAACGGCGATCTTTACGGCTTCCGCTACAACAGCGTCGGCGCACTGACCGAAGAAAAAGGCTTTGACGGTAAAATCACCCGCTACCATTACGCCCAAGGCAGCGGCATGCTTGAACGCATAGACGAAGCCGGTACCGTCACCAAACTGGACTACGATCCCGCCGGCCGTATCGAAAGCCGCAGCATCCTTGTGACCGATGAAAACGGCGAAGTACACGAAACCGACAAAGAAAACTACGCCTATGACTCAAGCGGCAGGCTGGCAGGAACCCAAAACGCCCACAGCCGCCACCAATACTTCTACGACAAACTCGGCAACCTTATCAGAGAATGCCGCCACGACAGCCTGGATGGCACAGCCCGAAGCCACGTCTGGCATCACCGTTACGACGCATTGGGCAACCGTACCGAAACCATCCGTCCCGACGGGCAGCGTATCGGTTATCTCCACTATGGCAGCGGCCACCTGCACGGCATTACCCTCAACCGTAACGAAATAGCCGCCTTCGAACGCGACAAACTACACCGCGAAACCGAACGCACCTTTGGCAAACATATCCGCCAAGAAACACAATACGACCCCATGGGCAGAATCCTGCAGCAAATCCACAACCGCAGCCGGCGCGAATACGGCTACGATGCTGCCGGACAACTGACCCATATCCAAAGCAGAGGAGGTCAAACCCAATACCGCTACGATCCCATCGGCAGGCTGATCGCCGCCGTCACCCCCGACTTTAGCGAAACCTTTGCCTTCGACCCCGCCGACAACCGTCTCGACCTAAGCGGCAACAAACAAGATCAGGCAGGCCAAACAAACAGCCAAGAAAAACCGTCCTTAAACAAAGTCTGGGGCAACCTGCTTAAAGAGTACGCAGGCGTACACTACGACTACGACCAACGCGGCAACCTGGTCCGCAAAACCCACAATGGCGAAACCACAGACTACCGGTGGAACGGCTACAACCAACTCATTAAAATAGAAAACCGCAACGGCAGTACCGAATACCGTTACGACCCCTTGGGCAGGCGTACCGCCAAAATCCGCAACGGAGAAACCACCGTCTACCACTGGCAGGAAGACACCCTTGCCATCGAAAGCACAAACGGACAAAACACCCATTACCTGTTCGAACCCGGTACGTTCGAACCGCTGGCGCAATTTCAGACGACCTCGCCGATAGGCATAGAAAGGGAAGACAAACCCGCCGAACCGTACAGCTACGACCCCGAAACCGATCCGCTGCTGAAAATCCCGCCCGAACCC
>JUNU01000399.1 GCA_001067655.1 Neisseria lactamica | reverse complement strand
ACTGTCTGCGGCTTCGTCGCCTTGTCCTGATTTAAATTTAATCCACTATACAAAGCCGTCGTATCCTTGCATCCTTTCCCTTATAATCCCCCGCTTCTCAACCAAAGGAATCACCACCATGTCCCTCCCACCTTGCCCGCAATGCCAGTCCGAATACACCTACGAAGACGGCAGCCAATACATCTGCCCCGAATGCGCGTTTGAATGGACGGAAAACGACGGCGAAGCCGCCGAAGAAACCCTAAGCGTCAAAGATGCCAACGGCGCCGTGTTGCAAGACGGCGACACCGTTGTCCTGATTAAAGACCTCAAAGTCAAAGGCAGCTCCATGGTTATCAAGCAAGGAACCAAGGTAAAAGGCATACGCCTGCAAGAAGGCGACCACAATATCGGTTGCAAAATCGACGGCAGCGCGATGAATTTGAAATCAGAGTTTGTCAAAAAAGCATGATGTTGGTATAATAATCGTTGGTGGGTCGCTAGGCCGACCTGAAAACCGTTTGTAAAGCTACTTGTCTCCGTAAGGGTCGCTTTCAAACGGTTTTCGCCTTTTTCAGCAGGGGAAATAGGCGTTGCACAAATTATAGTGGATTAAATTTAAATCAGGACAAGGCGACGAAGCCGCAGACAGTA
>JUNU01000045.1 GCA_001067655.1 Neisseria lactamica | reverse complement strand
GTACACGGCGGGCGTTGCCGCCTTGTCTCATTTTTATTTTAATCCACTATATATTTCGGCTTGTGATGTATTGCCGTTATGGTGTGCTAGACAGTCAAAATAAGCGAGCGTAGTTTGGGCAGTGATGCCTATTCATTATTTGACGGCAGGTATGTGTCGCCTGCCTTTTTGTACTTAAGATTTTGAAACTAAATTGGACAAAATGTATAAAATAATTCTGAATTTAAAAAGTAAATCCGTATTTTTAGAAAAATAGATTGTCGTTTTGTCTAAAATGCGTATAATCCCCTTCCAAAGCAAACCATAATTTCGATAAAGTTTGGACAAGGAACATCATGCAATTAGACATTGACCGCTTAGTTGCTTATTTCGGCGGCGTGAATGCACTTGCTGAAGCGTTGAAACAGCACGATCCCGAAAATGCCGCAACAACCGCCGCCATCTATAAATGGCGCACGCGCGGGTCGCTACCTTTGGCGCAACTGCAAAAGCTGACCGCGCTGGCGGAAGCGCAAGGTAGGCCGCTGGATTTGAATGCTTTTTTACAAAAAAACGAATCTCTGGAGAGAACAGAAATGACACAGACCAACCGCGTAATTATTTTCGACACCACCATGCGCGACGGCGAGCAGTCGCCCGGTGCATCCATGACCAAAGAGGAGAAAATCCGCATTGCCCGCCAATTGGAGAAAATGGGCGTGGATGTGATTGAGGCGGGTTTTGCAGCCGCCAGTCCGGGCGATTTCGAATCGGTCAATGCGATTGCCAAAATCATCACCAAATCCACGGTCTGCTCGCTGGCGCGTGCCGTTGAAAACGATGTGCGTAAGGCAGGCGAAGCCGTTTCCCCCGCGCCGAAAAAACGCATCCATACCTTCATCGCCACCAGTCCCATCCACATGGAGCACAAACTGAAAATGAAGCCGCAGCAGGTCATCGATGCGGCGGTCAAAGCGGTGAAAATCGCCAAAGAATACACCGACGATGTGGAATTTTCCGCCGAAGACGCCGTGCGTTCGGATTTGGACTTCCTCGCCAAAATCTTTACGGCGGTTATCGAAGCGGGCGCGACCACCATCAATATTCCCGATACTGTCGGCTACTCCATCCCTTCCGTGTGGTACGAGCGTATCAGCAACATCATCAAAAGCGTACCCAACGGCGACAAAGTAGTCTGGTCGACCCACTGCCACAACGACTTGGGTATGGCGGTTGCCAACTCGCTGGCTGCCGTTCAGGCAGGCGTGCGCCAGGTGGAATGCACCATCAACGGTTTGGGCGAACGCGCAGGTAATGCCAGCCTTGAAGAAATCGTGATGGCGTTGAAAGTGCGCCATGACCTTTTCGGCTTGGAAACCGGCATCGACACCACGCAAATCGTGCCGGTATCCAAACTGGTGTCCACTATTACCGGCTACCCGATTCAGCCCAACAAGGCGGTGGTCGGCGCAAACGCCTTTGCACACGAATCAGGCATCCATCAGGACGGCGTGTTGAAACACCCCGAAACCTATGAAATCATGACTGCCGAATCGGTCGGCTGGTCAACCAACCGCCTGACCTTGGGCAAATTGTCCGGCCGCAGCGCGTTCCGCAGCAAACTGGCGGATTTGGGCATCGAGTTGGAGAGTGAGGAAGCGCTGAATGCCGCGTTTGCCCGCTTCAAAGAACTTGCCGACAAAAAACGCGAAATCTTCGATGAAGACCTGCACGCGCTGGTGTCCGACGAAATGGGCAGCATGAACGCGGAAAGCTACAAATTCATTTCCCAAAAAATCAGCACCGAAACCGGCGAAGAGCCGCGCGCCGACATTGTGTTCAGCATCAAAGGCGAAGAAAAACGCGCTTCCGCCACCGGCTCCGGCCCTGTCGACGCGATTTTCAAAGCGATTGAGAGCGTGGCGCAAAGCGGCGCGACTTTGCAGATTTACTCCGTCAACGCCGTAACGCAAGGCACGGAAAGCCAAGGCGAAACCAGCGTTCGTTTGGCACGCGGCAACCGTGTCGTCAACGGTCAGGGCGCAGATACCGACGTTTTGGTCGCCACTTCCAAAGCCTACCTCTCCGCCTTGAGCAAACTGGAATTCGGTGCCGCCAAACCGAAAGCGCAAGGCAGCGGTACGATTTGAGTTTAGATAACTTGATTTTTAAAAGCAAAAAGGTCGTCTGAAACCGGATTTTGGGTTTTCAGACGACCTTTTTTTATTTTTTCACAGAACCGAACAGGGGAAAAAGGTTAATAAAACACAGTAAAAAATACAAAACGAGTATTAAAATCAGCCATAAATTTTTAACTTTTATACTTGAGTAAATGATACGAAACAATAAATCTAGGTCGCCTATTAAATGGACAAAAAAATACGCTGTAAGGATGAAACAGAAAATGCCAATAAACTTTCTTCCTAATAGAAAGAATAGAATAGAAATATTGTTTATTATCAAAAATAATTTAATAATCATGGGGTCGTCGTTTATTTCACCTTGTAAATCAGATAAATTATAGACATCCCCATCAGTTATATAGTCTATGATGTAAAATTCATCAGTATTAAGGAGAAATGAAAACGAAATAAGTAGCAATAAAATAAGGTAATTAATTGGTTTTATAAATTTTATACTGAAAATACGGTTTGCCATAATGCTCCCATTTGTTTTATTTTTTCTGTGTATTTTTTATAACGTATTCCTGCCTGAAAGGAAGGCAATAGGTAATATACCTTGTAAACTAAAAAATCAGTCTATCATAAAAGCTTCAAACATAATCGGCTTCCAAAAGGTGCTGATTTAAGTGCTGACTCTTATTGAAGTTTCATCAGTCGGTCTTGTTCGACTGACAATACGCCGTTTACCTTTTGGAAATAGGCAATGGCATCTTGAATGTTGGTTTTGGCTGATGGACGAATGGCAATTCCGTGCAGGTTTTTATATTCGTAAACCAAGCTCGCGCCGGAATCTTTCACTGCCTTCATCAATGAACCTGAGCCGATGTCTTTATCGTAGAAAATAATCAGATTGCCCGTTGTGGCTTGTACTTGTCGGGTGGGGACTGCTTCAGTCGCTTGGGTCGGTTTGCTTGGGCTTTGACAGGCGCAGAGCAAGGCGGAGAGTAGGATAAATGCAAAAGTTTTGTTCATTGTTGTTCAGAGGGTTGAGTGATTAAAAAGGTCGTCTGAAAATGAGGTAAACAGAAATTATGGAAGATAAAGTTAGAAAGATAGCTAAATCTTTAGGTTATTTAAATCTTCAAGTTATAAAAGGATAAAGGAAATAATGAATTTAAATAGTACATATAATTTTTCACTCAATCAATATAATTTCTATTTTGAGATAAATTGGGAATTTAATTTTCTGTATTTAGAGAAATTTAATCAGTGTAGTCAAGTCTATATTGATTCTGGTTTTTATATCAATTTTGGAAATGGTCTGTCTCTATATATTGCCGGTGAAGAAGACTATGGCAATTTATTAGATTTTATAGAATTTGTCTCAGATAATAATCAAGACGAATTAAGCTTTGAATCACATACTGCTAAGATTAGTAAGAAGAATAATATCTTGAATATGAAATTTAAGAAAAATAATATACTAAATATGGAGGAGTTAGTTGGCAAAGAAAGAAATATAAATATAAATTTCAGTCATAAGTTATATACTGAATTAAATTCTTTAGTATCGAAAATTCAGGATGACTATAAAAAATTTTCTTCTAATTTAGATGTAATTAAAAAGATTTGGTTTGGAACTGACGCAGATTAGCAGTTATATCCAGCGATTGTCGCGCACAAAATAAAAAGCGCAGCTGGTATGGTCGTCAAAATACAAAGATTTCTATTTGCCTTTCAGACGACCTTCCCAGCAATCTCGATGATTATGCCTCAGGCAGTTCCATGTCTAAAACGGTTTGTCCCTGCTTGGCGCGGAAGTCGGCAAGTTTTTGCGCCAGCTCGGGGTTTTCGTTGGCAAGCAATGAGATGGCGAACAGGGCGGCGTTGGCGGCTCCTGCCTCGCCGATGGCGAAAGTGGCGACGGGAACGCCTTTGGGCATTTGTACGATGGAGAGCAGGGAGTCTTCGCCGCGCAGGTATTTGCTGGGTACGGGTACGCCCAATACGGGGACGGTGGTTTTGGCGGCAACCATGCCGGGCAGGTGTGCCGCGCCGCCTGCGCCCGCGATGATGGCTTTGATGCCGCGTTCGCGGGCGGTTTCGGCGTATTCGAACATTAAATCGGGGGTGCGGTGTGCGGACACGACGCGGGCTTCGTATTCGACGCCAAACTCTTTGAGAAACTGCGCTGCCTGCTGCATGACGGGCCAGTCGCTGTTGCTGCCCATGATGATGCCGATTTTGGCCATATTTGCTCCTAGTGTATAAAACGTTATTCAATGAATGATTTCAGACGACCTTTGAGCATGGGAGGTCGTCTGAAAAGTTATCGTTGCTTGATGCTGACGGCGGCGCGTTTGGCGGCGGCGCTGCCGGGGTAGCTCTGTATCAGTTTGCGCCATGTGTTGCGGGCGATGTCTTTTTGTTGCAACTTGTATTGGCATTGCCCGATGCTGAAGAGCGCGTCGGGCGCTTGCGGGCTGTTTCGGAAGCGGTTGGCGAAGCGGCCGCCGATTTCGATGACGGATTCGCAGTTGCCCATGCGCTGTTGGCTTTGCAGCAGTAGATACATATTGCGTCGGGCACTTTCGCTGCCGTTGCCGCCGTCTGCTCCTTTTAAGACTGCGGCTGCGGCAGCGTAATTATTGCGCTGATAGTATTTGAGGGCTTGGTTGTAGAGACGGGTTTCGTTTTGGTCGGCGGAGTCGGCTTCTGAAGGCGCGGTGCCGCCGTTTGCCAGATAGGTGCTTTTGAGTTTTTGGTCGTCCAAACGCTGGGCGGATACTTTCCTATTGGTGTGGCGCGGGGTTTTGTTTTGTTTTTCAAGTTGTTGCAGTCGCTGGTTGGTGTTTTCCATTTCGCGCTCCAAACGTTCGACCTGCATACCCAAGCGTTCGATTTGAGTCATCGTGTTCAAATCGGGATAGGGAATGGCGGAGGATTCGGCTGCGGCGGTGGGAATATCGGGCAGCATGAAGGTGTCGCCGGATTTGGGTTTGTGGGCGGTAGAGGTGCAGGCGTTGAGCAGGAGGATGCAGGCAAACAGGATGGGAAGGGTTTTGTTCATTTTATTTTTTAAGCAGCAAAGTCAGACCGTCGCCGACGGGTAGGGTAATGGGTACGATGCGGGAATCGTCGGGCAGGTTGCGGTTGAAGGACTGGAGTATATTTAGGCTGGGCGGTGCATCGCGTTCTGTTTCGCCCATGACGCGCCCGTTCAGCAGGACATTGTCGATGGCGATAACGCCGCCGCTGCGAACCAGTTGCAGGCAGCGTTCGAAATATTGCGGGGTCGGCGGTTTGTCGGCATCGATCAGCGCCAAGTCGTAGCTGCCTGATTCGCCTTGACTTATCAAGTCGTCCAAGGTCAACAGGGCGGGCTGGAGGTGGAGGGTGATTTTATGGGCGACTTGCGCTGCCTGCCAGGTTTCGCGGGCGATATCGGTAAAGGTGACGTTGATGTCGCAAGCGGTAATTTTGCCGTGTTCTGGCAGGGCTAGGGCGACTGCGGTGCTGCTGTAACCGGTAAACACGCCGATTTCCAGATATTTTTCGGCTTTGAGCAGGCGCGCGAGCCAAGTCAGCAAGGCTGCCTGTTCGCGGGCAATCGCCATTTTCCCTAAACGGTGGGATTGCGTGCGCGAACGCAGGGCTGTCAGGACGGGATGCTCTTTTTCGCCGATGCTGTTGAGGTAGTCTTGCAGCGCCGGATTGATATTGTGTGTCTGGGTGGTCATGCCGTTTGGCCATCAGTCTTGGTAGTAGGTGTATGGTTTTTTGGCGACTTTGGCGGCTTCGAATTCT
This sequence comes from Neisseria lactamica, assembly GCA_001067655.1. Lineage (GTDB taxonomy): Bacteria > Pseudomonadota > Gammaproteobacteria > Burkholderiales > Neisseriaceae > Neisseria > Neisseria lactamica_B. Next base: position 262 of record JUNU01000045.1, on the reverse strand, counting down.
TTTTGTTCTTGGGGGTTTAATTCAACATCCCACAACAAATGACGGTTTTCAAGGCGTTCCGTTTCCAGCTGCGGATTGTCTTCGATGAGTTTGTCGAGGAATTGGGTGGCTTCGGATTTGTAGTGATACATGATACGGCTCCGTGCAGGTTTGCGTCAGCCTTTTATTATAACTGATAACGCCGTTACGGTTTTTAGATATTCGACTATATAGTGGATTAACTAAATCAGGACAAGGCGACGAAGCCGCAGACAGTACAGAT
>JUNU01000398.1 GCA_001067655.1 Neisseria lactamica | reverse complement strand
CAAAGCCCAAAAGCCCAACGAAAAATGGCTGACCGACGTGACCGAACTCAAAGGGAGCGACGGCAAACTGTACCTCTCACCAATCTTGGACCTGTTCAACCGCGAGATCGTCGCCTACGCCATGAGCCGCAATGCTAACAGCGAAATGGTGAAGGAAATGCTCGAAAAAGCCGCCCCCGTCTGACTGATAAAGGAACAATGCTGCATTCCGACCAAGGCGTGCTGTACCGTACGTCGGGATATAGGGAATTGCTTGCGGAGCATTCCATGGTTCAAAGCATGTCGCGTAAGGCGAACTGTTGGGACAATGCGCCGATGGAGAGCTTCTTTGCGGTATTGAAGACGGAGTGTTTCTATAACGCAGGTGAATTGACGGTGGAAGAATTGATGAAGCAGATAGATGATTATATAGATTACTACAACCGGGAGCGTTGCAGTTTGAAATTGAAAAAGCTGAGTCCTGTCGCATACAGAACCCAGCTT
>JUNU01000397.1 GCA_001067655.1 Neisseria lactamica | reverse complement strand
CCACTGATACACTAGTGTTGCACTTGAAATCCGAATCCAAAGTCGTCTGAAAACTGAACTGCACCTTGGTGGTTGGATATCCCTAACTGCCAAGGTACAGTTTTTTATAGTGGATTCACTTTAAACCAGTACGGCGTTGCCTCGCCTTGCCGTACTGGTTTAAAGTGAATCCACTATATCATTGAATCCTCCCAGTGTTCTAGTTTCAAAAGGTTGAGGTTATTTTATTAAGATTTTTAATTCATCCGGTAGCTTAGCACCATTTTCATATGCTTTTTTAGCCCAAAATGTGGCTTTTTGTTTATTTCCTTGTGCTAAAGATAAATCAGCTAAATTGGATTGGGCAATAGGATGTCCATTTTTTGCCGCTATCTCTAGCCATTTAAATTCTAAATTTTGATTTAGAGATACAAACATATGGTATTGATATAATTTGAATGATGAATTTTTATCTCCATGAGAGGCTTTTTCTTCCAGAGTATGAATTTCTTCATCCGAAATCCAATAAGTACTACCCGTTGATATGGAGTCAGCTATTTTTTCATTTCTTTTCGGATATTGTTTACATGATAGTATAGAAATTGATAACACCAATAAAATTAAGAAATTTTTAAATATTTCCATATTCAGTACCTTTCACATTGGTCTTTTTTATTTGAGGAATGAAACCACTCATAATGCATTTATATTTAAGGTCTCCTTTAACTTGTGATCTTAATTTGAAAAAGGGTCGTCCGAAATTAATTTCAGACGACCTTACTGTATGGTTTGATCTTTATATGGTTTACTAAGTGTATGTTCTTTCTAGATTTTTCAATAATTGACCAGCTTCTTCCTTAGAGATTTCAGTAATATAATCGTTCTTGATAGCAAACTTAAGTAATTCTATTATCTTATGATAATCCCTCTTGTTTTTCCTATTAATTAAGAATTTTGCATAATCAAGAGCTGCATCTCCATCATTTAATTCTAATATTGCTTTATTCCACCAAAATTTAGCCTGCCTTATATTACCTAAACCGGCATAAAGTGATGCAATATTAGAACATACCCCACCACTTTTCCCTTCATATTGCCAACTTTTTCTATACCATTTAAGCGCCAAAAGTGGATTTTTTTTAATCCCATATCCAAGATCATATAAAACTGCTAAATTATTATAACAATTAACATCTCCTTGCAAAGCTCCTTTCTTCAAAAAATAAAAAGCTCTCTGATAATCTTCATGTTCAAGAAAATAACTAGCTTGTAAAAAATTATCAGTATGATAAGCGTCATTACACATAGAACTCATCCTTAACATTTAATTTTTAGGGGCAGCATTATAAGAAAGAGCCCATTATTGCGTTCGATGTCAGCGATGACCTCGTTGTCACTATAAATCGCGCCAGTCGGTGTCGGGCAATCCGTTTCGGGTGATCTCTTCCTTGCTCGACACTTTCTATTGGTGTTGGACGATGAGTCAGCCGTTTTCGTTATAGTCGAATCAGGTGATGCTTTGGCGGTTGGCGGCGCGGACGAGGTTGCCGTTCGGGTCGTATTGGTAAGCGGTTTCCTG
>JUNU01000396.1 GCA_001067655.1 Neisseria lactamica | reverse complement strand
GTACAGATAGTACGGCAAGGCAACGCCGTACTGGTTTAAAGTTAATCCACTATACCATACGGCTCCATGGTTTAGCCGCACTCAAATCACTACCTACAAAAGAAATCCTATGAAAATTACACCCGTCAAAGCCTTAAACGACAACTACATTTGGATGATTCAAGACGGCAACCACGCCGCCTGCGTCGATCCGTCCGATGCTACGCCCGTTTTGATATTCCTCGTCCGCAACCGCCTGATGCTGGCGCAAACGTGGATTACCCATCTGCATCACGACCACATTGGCGGGGTCCAATCCCTCAAAAACGGCTTTATGGAATCGCCCGTGTACGGCGAGGCGGATATTGATTTGGCAACGCATACGGTGACGGCAGGTACGCAGTTTCCCTTCGGCGACGGGCTGGTTACCGTGTGGGCGACGCCCGGCCATACCGACCGCCACGTCAGCTATCTTTTGGAAAATGCCGAAGGTCTGCACGTTTTCTGCGGCGATACCTTATTCTCCGCCGGCTGCGGCAGGGTGTTTACGGGAACGATAGAAGATTTGTACGACAGTTTCCAAAGATTCAATCAGTTGCCCGAAGACACGCTGTTTTATCCCGCGCATGAATACACCGCTTCTAATCTGCGTTTTGCCGAATTTATCGAGCCGGAAAATCCCGATATTCAAGCGGCTTTACGAGCGGCGGAAGATACGCCGACCCTGCCCGTTACCCTCGCGCATGAACGCAAAATCAATCCGTTTTTACGGGTCGATTTGCCCCAAGTCCGCGAACGGGTGGAAGAACTGGCGGGGCGGGGGCTGAACGGCGGCTTGGAAGTGTTCGCGGCGCTGCGGGAATTGAAAAACCGGTTTTGATTTTGAGTATAGTGGATTAAATTTAAATTAGGACAAGGCGACGAAGCCGCAGACAGTACAG
>JUNU01000395.1 GCA_001067655.1 Neisseria lactamica | reverse complement strand
CTTTGAGCTAAGGCGAGGCAACGCCGTACTGGTTTAAAGTTAATCCACTATACTGAAATATTGCTTACGGCAGGAGTTTACCCGGATTCATGATGTCGTGCGGGTCAAGCTGGACTTTGATGGCACGCATCAGGGCGATTTCGGACGGGGTGCGCACGCTGGGGAGCCAGTGTTTCTTGATGGTGCCGATACCGTGTTCCGCCGCGATGGTACCGTGGCAGGCGAGGATGTGTTCATAGACGATGGTGTTGACGGCATCTTCGTAGCGGTAAGCGTCGTTGCTCAATACGTCGGGCAGGAAGGTGTTGTAATGCAGGCTGCCGTCGCCCAAATGTCCGAAGCAGACAATTTGTATGCCGGGAAAGCGGGTTTCCAAGGCGGGTGCGCATTGACGGACAAAGGCGGCGACTTGGACAATCGGGACAGCGATGTCGTGTTTGATGCTGGTGCCGAGCTTGCGCTGGGAGGCGGAAATGTTTTCACGCAGCGTCCACAGATCGAGGCGCTCTTGTTCGGATTGCGCGATGATGCTGTTTTCTTTGCCGTTTTGATAGAGAAACTCGGCAAGTTTTTCGTCGAGCGCGGCATCGGGAACGGAGTCAGTCAGTTCGAGCAGAACGTGCCAGTTTGCATCCGTCGGCTGTTTAAGACAGCTGAACTCGGAAGACAATGCCAAAGCATGGCGACTGATCAGCTCGAAACTGGTCAGTCGTTCGGCAAAATGCCCTTGTACGGCTGTTAAAAGCTGTACGGCAGATTCGATGTCATCTAAACCTACCCATGCGGTCGCTATGGTTTGCGGGCGGGCGAAGAGTTTGAGCGTGGCGGCGGTGATAATACCGAGCGTGCCTTCGCTGCCGATAAAGAGGTGGCGCAGGTCGTAACCGGTGGTATTTTTGTGCAGCGGTTGGAGATGGGAAATAAGTTCGCCATTAGGCAGGACGACTTCCAAACCCAATACCAAGTCGCGCATGCTGCCGTAGCGTAAAACGTTTAATCCGCCGGCGTTGCAGGCGATGTTGCCGCCGATTTCGCACGAGCCTTCGCTGGCAAGGCTGAGGGGAAACAGTCTGCCCGCTTCGGATGCCGCTTTTTGGACGCTCTGTAGGATTACGCCCGCTTCGACAGTGATGCTGTTGTCGGCAAGGTTGATTTCGCGGATACGGTTGATTTTGGAAAGGTTGAGCAGTACGCCGCCGGAAGCTACCGCTGCGCCGCACAAACCAGTATTGCCGCCCTGCGGGGTAACGGGGATACGGTATTCAAAACAAAACCGCATGATTTCTTGTACATTTTCTATGGAATGCGGTTGCAAGATGATGTCCGGTTCGGAAACAAAGCGGCGGCGCTGGTCGTTTAACAGGGCCGGAGTGGCTTCGAGGATTTCAGCGGGGGAAAGGAATTCAAGAAAACGGTCGTACGGATTGGGCATAACGGGCAGCAGGATGGTTTGTGTGTGTACGGAAGATTGTATAGCGGATAAGGGAAGCGAAAAACGGTAAAGGTCGTCTGAAAAACAAAAAAGCAGGATACAATCCGTATCCTGCTTTTTTAACTGTAAAAATATTATTTTGCAGCAGAAGCGGCAGAAGCAGCAGCTGAGCTGGCAGCAGAAGCAGCACCAGTTGCAGCAGAAGCAGCGGTATTAGCTGCAGAAGCGGCAGTGTTGGCAGCAGAAGCAGCGGTGTTAGCTGCAGAAGCGGCTTCAGTTGCAGAAGAAGCGGCAGAAGCAGCAGTTTCAGAAGCACCGGAAGCGGTAGGAGCAGCAGTATCAGCGCCTTTGTTACAAGCAGCCAAAGCCAAAGATAACAGAGCAGCAGCAATCAGAGATTTTTTCATTTTGAGAACCTTCTTTAAATCGATTTAAGTAGAACAAAACAACAAAACGACATATAAGTCGTTTCATTTAGAGTAAAAATTCATTGCTGAATTTCCTGCATTATGCCCCACAGGGTGCTTCGGTGCAACGATACGGACGAATTAGTAATTTTTAATCAATCTGAAATGGACGAAAGACGGGGGTGAAACTAGTCCGCATTGGCTGTTATTCAATGTACATTTGAAATAAATTGTATAGTAAAATTTATTTATTTCATGCGTTTACATTCGAATAATACGCTATGGGCCTTTGTTTTCAATCGGTTTGAATGAAATGCGGGCAGTTGTTGCGCATAAAAGCAAAAAGTTGTAAAAAAGTTACACAGATATAAAGATTATCAAAATTTACGCTTTTGCGTGCAATATGTTAAATATTGTGCATATAAATTTATAATTGTTAGTTTTGATAATTTTGCGATAAATCTCCGTGCATGACGGCGGTGTGTTAGAATGCTTCAGATTTGTTGGCAGAGGGTTGTCAATAAAGAAAACCTGTTTTGATAAACGGTCATGATAAAGGATAAAAAATGGCTATTGAAAAAAATTCTGTGGTTTCGCTTCACTATGAAATGTACGATGCGGACAACCAACTGCTGGATAAAACCGAAGAACCCATCGTCTATCTGCACGGCGGATATGACGGCATTTTCCCTTTGGTGGAAGAAGCTTTGCACGAGAAAAACGTCGGCGATACCGTTGAAGTCGCGCTGTCTCCCGATGATGCTTTCGGCGAGCAAGATCCCGGCTTGGTGCGTATCGAAGATGTCAGCGTGTTTCCGGTTGAGGTGGAAGTAGGCATGATGTTTGAAGCCGATGATCCTGAAACCAGCGATGTCTTGATTTACCGCGTAACCGATGTAGCGGACGGCAAAGCCGTAGTAGACGGCAACCATCCGCTTGCAGGCATGAAAATCTTGTTCAAAGCGACAGTTGACGGCGTACGCGATGCGACTGAAGAAGAAATCGCACACGGCCACGTTCACGGCCCGCACGGTCATCATCACTAATTAAGTTGATTTGCAATGCAAAAGGTCGTCTGAAAACAGGATTGGGTTTCTGTTTTCAGACGACCTTTTTGTATTTTGTTAAGAATATTGCTGTGGTATGGCATCACTTAATGGATTAATCTTCGGCATAAAATTCATATATGTCGGTTTCACTCCGGGTAAAAACCAGGGCCAATTTACCTTCAGGTATTCTTTTTTGGGACATGCCGCCGATGCAGATTCCTAGGCTTGGAAAGGTGAGGTAATGTTTTCCTTCGAGAAAATGATGTTCGTTTTTTAGTTTTTCTATGCTCTCAGTTTCAAAGAGATTCAAGCCGTTGAAAATAGGATATGTGTATTGATTGCAAGTGACGGCAACCAGCCTGTTTTCCTTATATTGCAATTCGTACGAACCTCGTGTTTCAAAAGTGCTCCCTAAAATATTGTGTTGCAAAACTCTTTCTGCTTTGCCGAATTCGGCAATGATTTGTTGCATGGTATTGCCGAGTTTGAAAAATTTACCGTTTGTTTCTACGCCTTCAAAGGATGAGATTTTTACTTCATGAGGTTCTGCTTCCGAAGGTTTCTTTTTGACTTTATTTTGCCAAAAATCTGTCAACTTGGTTTCTTCCTTGGAAAAAACGATAACGGCTTTGCCCTCCGGTATGCGTTTTTGACTCATGCCACCAATGCAGATACCGAGTTCAGGAAAGGTAATATACGATTTTTCTTCAATAAAATCATTCTGCTGCTTGATTTCTTCTAGGTCTTCGGCTGTAAAGACGTTTACGCCGCCAAGCATGGGGTTGGTATGTTTGTTGCAAATGATGGCAACAAGTTTATCTGCCCTATATTTTAATTCACAAGCAAATCTGTATTCGGTAGTAATATTCAAAAGGTTGTCTTGCACCACTTCGCTGGCCTCTCCAAATTCGGCGATGATTTGTTCATTAGTGTTACCAAGCTCAAAAAATATGTCGCCTAAATCCACGCCTTTAAAAGGGATAATCTGAAACTTGTTGACCGTCATTTTGATTGCCTCATTTTATAAATGGTGGCTGCCTGAGCATTATTCGATGGCAAGCTGAGCCAATTCGTCTTTCGTGAATGCTTCCAGCAGAATATACGCTGCGTCAATAAAGCGGTATTTTTCTTTGGGTAGCCGTGCGATAAAGGTTTCGTAGGGCAGCTCGGTAGGTGAATCGTCATCGTTGGTAAAAATCAATCTCCAGCTGCTGATATCGTTGTTGGAAATATCGAGATCCGTGCCGTATTCTATTTCGGGTTGGTAGGGCAGGATAGTCGGCAGTTCAGGGTTTAAGACATAAAAGCCGACGAACTCTCCCGTGTCACTATTTTTCCCAATCATTTGATGAGCGGAATAGGCATCCAGCCATTGGGTTTCACGCATCAGGCGGCTGAAGGCTGCGAGTGGGTCGTTGTCGGCTAGAATTTTGTCGCGAATCTCTTTGTTCAGTGCCACAGGGCGGGTAACGCCGTAGAATTTATAGTTTTGTATTTCGTCTTCATCTTCAAAAGGCACCATGGATATACCGGCCTGTATGTCTGGTTTGAAATCGAAGGTTTGGATGGTGTCAGCAGTGAAGGTTTCATCGGTTTCGCAAGTAATCGGCTGTTTAAGCGCGCGGGCTAAATCGGCGAGATATTGCAGGGCGATTTGCCAGTCTTCCAAAGTGCTGGGCGTGAATTGCCGCACAGCGTATTCCTGTGTGTCTTCATCAAAGGATAGTTCAAATCCCCTGCCGCTTTTTTCGTTTACGCCAAGCAGCAGACATTCGAAGTCGGATAAGGGCAGGGCTTGAAATTGCTGCAAATCAAAATCTTCATCGTGTTCATCAAATGAAAATTGTGCCAACGGCTGCGATGAAAGCTGGAAACATTCCTGCACAGTTAATACGGGCATGTGGCGAAATATTTTTTTTGGATTTTTGATGTAAAAAGAAATGCTCATTGGAATATCCTTTCCAAATTTTGGCGGCATTTAGCCGCTGTTTTGAGTTTTCAGACGACCTCGGATTGTCTGTGACCTTTAAGCGGCAAAATGGTCGTACACAACATCAATTTTTCCACAGGCGCGTTGGACTGCGGCTTCCCAGTTGCCTGCCGTACCTTCGGCATAAACGGTATCTACGGAAGCAAAGCCCAAGAAGCCGCCAAGCAATGTTTTCAAATAGCTTGAGGCGAAATCCATTTGTGCTATCGGACCTTCGCTATAAACGCTGCCGCTGGCCTGCAACAGCAGCACTTTATGCTCGCCCATCAAACCTTTCGGCGTACCATCTTCGCCGTAGCGGAAGGTTTCGCCGGGGATGACCAGATTGTCTAGCCAATCTTTCAGGAGGGTGGGAATGGCGAAGTTATACATAGGGTAGGCGATAACGAGACGGCGGGCGGATTTGACTTGGTTCACTACTGACATCAGCCGAGCTTTCAGCGCAGCCTGTTCCTCGTTCGGTTGTTGCCCTTGAAACAGGGTAACGGTAAACATTTCCAGCACTGCCTTATCCAAAGGCTGAATATCAGCTTCTGCCAAATTGACCGTTTGCACGCTGTCTGCAGGCAGTTTGGTCAACAGGTAGGCGACCATGCGGTTGGTGGCGGAAGCAGTAGAATGTGGATCAGGATGTGCATTGATAATTAGGGTGTCAATCATTTCAGCGTCCTTTCTAGGTATTGTTGGAACGATAATAGGTTTTCAACCGTATGGCCGTCTGAAACCTTTATTACCGCACTATTTTATCGCTCGATTTGCGATACGTCGCGCACTGCGCCTTTGTCGGCGGAAGTCGCCATGGCGCCGTAGGCACGCAGGGCGGCGGAGACGTAGCGGTCGCGGTTTTCCGGTTTCCACGCTTTGCTGCCGCGCGCTTCCATTTCGGTGCGGCGTTTTGCGAGTTCCTCGTCGGACACTTTCAGGTTGATGCTGCGGTTGGGGATGTCGATTTCGATGGTGTCGCCTTCGTGCACCAAACCGATGGCGCCGCCTTCCGCCGCTTCAGGCGAAGCGTGGCCGATGGACAAGCCTGATGTGCCGCCTGAGAAGCGTCCGTCCGTCAACAAGGCGCAGGCTTTGCCCAAGCCTTTGGATTTCAGGTAGGAAGTCGGATACAGCATTTCCTGCATACCAGGGCCGCCTTTCGGGCCTTCGTAGCGGATGATGACGATGTCGCCGGCGACGATTTGGTTGCCCAAAATGCCTTCGACGGCGGCTTCTTGGCTTTCAAACACGCGGGCGCGACCGGTGAATTTGAGGATGCTCTCGTCCACGCCTGCGGTTTTCACTACGCAGCCGCGTTCGGCGATGTTGCCGAACAAGACCGCCAAACCGCCGTCTTGCGAATAGGCGTGTTCGACGTTGCGGATACAGCCTTTTTCGCGGTCGAGGTCGAGGGTTTTCCACATGCGGTTTTGCGAGAACGCTTGGGTGGTGCGCACGCCACCTGGCGCGGCTTTGAAGCGTTCGATGGCGTGGGTGTTTTCGGGATTGGTGACGTCCCATTTTTCAATCGCGTCTTTCAACGTCGGCGCGTGGATGGTGTACACGTCGGTGTGCAGTTTGCCCGCCTTGTCCAGCTCTTTCAGGATGGCGAAGATGCCACCGGCGCGGTGCACGTCTTCCATGTAGTAATCGTGGTTGTTGGGTGCGGTTTTGCAGATGCAGGGGACGACGCGGCTTAAGCGGTCGATGTCGGCCATTTTGAAATCCACGCCCGCTTCGTTAGCGACGGCGAGCAAGTGCAGGATGGTGTTGGTGGAGCCGCCCATGGCGATGTCCATGGTCATGGCGTTTTCAAATGCTTTTTTGGTGGCGATGCTGCGCGGCAGCACGGTTTCGTCGTTTTGCTCGTAATAGCGTTTGGTGATTTCGACAATCATGCGGCCGGCTTCGAGGAACAATTCTTTGCGGCCGGCGTGGGTGGCAAGGTAGGAACCGTTGCCGGGCAGAGATAAACCGAGCGCTTCGGTCAGGCAGTTCATGGAATTGGCGGTGAACATACCGGAGCAGGAGCCGCAGGTCGGGCAGGCGTTTTGTTCGACTTCTTCAACCTGTTGGTTGCTGATATTGTCGTCCGCCGATTCAATCATGGCATCAATCAAGTCCAAGCGGCGTTCGGGCTGGATGTTGGCCACGCCGATGACTTTGCCCGCTTCCATCGGACCGCCGGAAACGAAGATGGTCGGGATGTTCAGGCGCATGGCAGCAATCAGCATTCCGGGGGTGATTTTGTCGCAGTTGGAAATGCACACCAGCGCGTCGGCGCAATGGGCATTGACCATGTATTCGATGGAGTCGGCAATCAAATCGCGGCTGGGCAGGGAATACAACATGCCGCTGTGTCCCATGGCGATGCCGTCGTCGATGGCGATGGTGTTGAATTCTTTGGCGATGGCGCCGGCTTTTTCAATTTCGCGGGCAACCAGCTGGCCCATATTGTGCAGGTGGACATGGCCGGGAACGAATTGGGTGAACGAGTTGGCAACAGCGATGATGGGCTTGCCGAAGTCGGTTTCCATCACGCCGGTGGCGCGCCACAATGCGCGTGCGCCCGCCATATTGCGGCCGTGGGTGGAGGTTTTGGAGCGGTAGTCTGGCATGGGGTATTCCTCAGAGGGGTGGTATTTTGAAAGACGAGCCGTCTGAAATAAAGGTATCGACATGAGCAACCTTTGTTTCAGACGGCCTTTAGACTGGTATTTTATATGAAATACCGCATAATAAGAAATGCTTTAAGCGAAACGAAAGGTCGTCTGAAACAAGGTTTCGACTTTACGAAAACTGTTTTTCAGACGACCTTGATGGCAAGAAATTCTAGCATTATTTACAGTTTTTGAAAGACAATACTTCCTTTGAAGCCGTCTCTCCCGATAGAGGCGCAATTAATTGATAAAGGCAAATTCAGAAAAGCAGGCAAGATGATCGATTATGCAATTAGTGAAGGGCATATTACCAAGACAGAATGCCGTAGATTAAATAGGAGATAAGCAAAATGTTGAAAATTTTGAATAATTCCTTAAATGGGATTACTTTGGAGCAAAGAAAGGTTGACTTAGATGATGCTACTTTAAATGAATCTAGTTGTTCATTAGAGTTTGATAGAAAGCACAAGATACAATCTGATTCACAAGTGATTACATTATCATCTTCTGAAACTTGTGACGAATTTAGCTTAAATGGAAAAATTATTAACTTCTCCAATCTCGAAAAATTTGTAGAAGAGGAGAATCCTCTTGTAGAAATTTCGGATGAAGAAAACTATTTTTATACTTTTCCACAATATAATTTAGTTTTATATGTTGATTATAAGGATAAATTGTTTCTACAGGTTTTAATTTACGATGAAAGTATAAAAGATTTATATGAAAATAGCGGGCAAAGATACTCAGACTTCCAAAAAAGTAAACTTAAAAGTCCAATTACATTTTATGGTAAATTAATATTTATTCCTCATGCGTCAGTAGGTAATTTGGAATTTAACAGTTCTCTATCGGATATTATAAAAGAATATGATATATTAGAAAAAATTATCCCGGATAAGAAAAATATCTTATGGATAAATAATTTTGCGCTTAGATTTGATAATGAAAAATTGACGCAAATTACAATTTTTTATGATAAAAAAGAAATTATTCCAATATACTATAATGAAATTAATATCTCATCAGAAAAAGGGCTTTCTGAATTATTAAATAAATATGATGGAATTGAAAGGGGAAAATTTAAATATCTTTTCAAAGAATTAGGTTTGGTTGTGGCAAAAGACTTCTCTGAGTTTCACTTCTTTGAACAATCATTATTAAAATTTTGGGCAAATTTGCATAGGCCTATCACCAGTTGGTAATTAAAGGTCGTAAGTACATAGTTCAATTAAACTCCGGATTTTGATGCATGGAATGTACGGAGTTTATGCATGTATTTTTTGTTTTTCAGACGACCTCAATATCTTCTTTGAGATCGTCTGAACTATAGTGGATTAAATTTAAATTAGGACAAGGCGACGAAGCCGCAGACAGTACAG
>JUNU01000394.1 GCA_001067655.1 Neisseria lactamica | reverse complement strand
TACTGTCTGCGGCTTCGTCGCCTTGTCCTGATTTAAAGTTAATCCACTATATTTCGCGCGTCTTGATGATTTTGCGAAAGTATCTTTTGGATTTTAAGAAGATTTAAACCCTACCAGGCGGCAAAACGGCATCGGCTTTACCGCCCTTTTTCCCTAGCTTCGAACCACTTTGCGCACTTGGGGAATGGCGTGCAGGTTGTGAATGATTTGGTTGATTTGCGCCAAGTCCTTCACTTTGATGATGAACTTGAATTCGACGAATCCTTCCGTACCTGCCAGCGCTTTGTTGGGTGTTTCGACGGATTCGATGTCTGCGCCTGAGTTGGAAATGGCTTGCGCCATGAGGGCGAGCAGGCCATGGGAGTCTTCGGATTGGATGCTGAGTCCGGTGCGGTAGGTATGGCTGCCTATGCCTTCCCAGTTTGCGTCAAGCTGCTGTTCGGGGTCGGATTTGAGCAGGGTCGGACAGGTATCGCGGTGGATAATCATGCCTTTATCTTTGACCAAAAGGGCGCGGACGGAATCGCCAGGAACGGGGTGGCAACATTCGGCAAAATGGATGCGGCCGGTTTCTTGGTCGTTGACTTTGATGGGGCTGAGTTTGACTTCGCTGCCGAAGTGCTGCCCTGCCAGCTCGGCGATGTGCATGGCGACGTACACGGGCAAGGTATGCCCCATGCCGACGTTGTAGAGGACTTCTTCAAACGAGGTTTGTTTGTCGTTGAGGTCGGCAAGGTATTTTTCTTTGAGGTCGTCTGAAAGCAATACGTCTTTAGGCAACAGGCTGGACAGAGCTTTTTGCAAGAGGTTTTCGCCAAGGATGATGGCATCGTGGCGGTTAAGGTTTTTGACGTATTGGCGGATGGCGCTGCGCGCTCGGCTGGAAACGGTGAAATTCAGCCATGCCGGATTGGGCTTGGCGTGTTCGGAAGTGATGATTTCAACGGAATCGCCAGTTTTGAGTTTGGTACGCAGGGGCATCATGGTGTTGTTGATGCGGGCGGCAACGGTTTTGTGTCCGATGTCGGTGTGGACGGCGTAGGCGAAGTCTATAGGCGTCGAACCCTTAGGCAGGGTGAGGATTTTGCCTTTGGGCGTCAGGATATAGACTTCGTTGGGGAACAGGTCGACTTTGACGTGTTCAAGGAACTCGATAGCGTTCGCGCTGCTGGCTTGCAAATCGAGGATGTTCTTCAGCCATTGGTTGGTATGGAGGACGGCTTGATCGACAGTGTTCTCGCCGGATTTGTATATCCAGTGTCCGGCGATGCCGCCTTCGGCTACGGCGTCCATTTCGCGCGTGCGGATTTGGACTTCAATCGGCAAGCCGTAAGGGCCGACCAAGGTCGTATGCAGGCTTTGGTAGCCGTTGCTTTTGGGGATGGCGATATAGTCTTTGAAGCGGCCGGGCTTGGGCTGATAGAGATTGTGCAGCGCACCCAAAGCGGCGTAACAGGCGGGAATGCTGTTGACGATGACGCGGAAGCCGTAAATGTCCATGACTTCGGCAAAGCGCAATTTTTTCGCCAACATTTTTTGATGGATGCTGTACAGGTTTTTTTCCCGCCCTTTGATTTTGGCTTCGATGTTCACGCCGACCAAACGCTGGCTGAAGGCACGCAAAACTTTGCCGACGACGTCGCGGCGGTTTTTGCGGCTGTTGTCCATCGCTTTTTTGAGGGTTTCGTAGCGGCTCGGGTGGAGGTTTTGAAACGATAAATCCTGAAGCTCTTGGTAAGCGTTGTTCAAGCCTAGGCGGTTGGCGATTTGTGCGTAAATTTCGAGGGTTTCTTTGGCGATGCGGCGGCGTTTGTCGGGACGCATGGAGCCGAGCGTGCGCATATTGTGCAGGCGGTCGGCAAGTTTGACGACGATCACGCGCACGTCTTTGGTCATGGCGAGGATGAGCTTGCGGAAACTTTCCGCCTGATGCTCGGCGTGATCTTCAAATTTGAGTTTTTCAAGTTTGGAAAGTCCGTCCACCATCTCGGAGATGGTTTCGCCGAATTCTGCCGCCATTTCGATTTTGGATACGCCCGTGTCTTCGAGTACGTCGTGCATTACGCCCGCGCACAAGCCTTGAATGTCCATGTGCCACAACGCAAGCTGCGTGGCGACGGCAAGGGGGTGGGTAATGTAGGGTTCGCCGCTTTTACGGGTTTGTCCGTCATGGGCGTGAAAGGCGTAGGCGACGGCTTTTTCAAGCTCGGCCTGTTCGGATGGGCTGAGATAGGAGGCGGTGCGGAACAAAAGTTCGCGGGCTTCGGCAGTCAGCGCATCGTAGGGGGCAGTGGGCTGGGGGGCGGGCATTTCAGACGGCCTTTGGTGTGTGTTTTGTTTTGAGCCGTCAGACTGTATCGGTCGGATGTGTCGCGCCGATACAATCCGCGCGGCGGTTGGGCAGATTTTGCCTGCCGGTATTATTTTTTGCGGGTCAGCAGCTCGGTACCGATTTGACCGGCGGCAATTTCGCGCAGGGCGGTAACGGTCGGTTTGTTGTTGCGGATGTCGTCAACCATAGGGGCGTTGCCGTTTTCAAGCTGGCGCGCGCGGCGGGCGGCGACGAGGGTCAGGTCGAAATGATTGGGGATTTTGCCTGTGCAGTCTTCAGTGGTGATACGGGCCATTTGTTTGCTTTCTTTCTATTAATTTGTGATGGAATGTAAATGCGTATTTTCGCTGTTTTTCAGGAATTTTCCAACAGGTTTGAGATAAATCCTTGCTGGGAAGATTTTTTCAGACGACCTGCTTTGATGATGTGAAGCAAATCGGCTTCCGCCCTGTCTAAATCATCGTTGACGACGATATAGTCAAATAGGACGGATTGTTCGATTTCGTGACGCGCTTTGGAGAGGCGGGTTTGGATAACTTCCTCGCTGTCGGTGCCGCGCCCGTTAAGGCGTTCGGCAAGGACTTCGAACGAAGGCGGCAGGATGAAGATACTGCTGGCTTCGGGCAGCGATTTGCGCACCTGCGCCGCGCCTTGCACGTCGATTTCCAAAATCACATCGTAACCCTCTTCACTAAGGGAATTAACCCCCGCGATGCTGGTTCCGTAATAATTGCCGAAAACGTTTGCGTGTTCGAGGAAGGCTTTTTGCTCAATTAAGGATTCAAATTCTTCTTTGGGAACAAAATGATAATGCACGCCGTGCTGCTCGCCTTCGCGCGGCTGGCGGGTGGTGTGCGATACGGAGACGCGCAAATCGCCGTTGTTTTTCAAAAGACGGGAAACCAGCGTGGTCTTGCCCGTACCGGAAGCGGCGGAGATGATGAAAATATTGCCTTTTTTATGGGGTTTCATGATTTTGGTACCGATGGGATTATCTGTTGATTGTAGCATACGGGACGTGTAATTTCATGTTCAGACGACCTTTACACGCATTACAAAACACCGCTTTTGCCGACGAATCATTGGCAACCAAGATCAGGCAGGAAACCCACGTCTTTCTAAACTCTTGCTATAATTGCCCGCTATACACAAATAAGCCTGCAAAGACACACCATGAGCCACACTCCGCTACTCGATACCGTCGGCAGCCCGCAAGATTTGCGCCGTCTGGATAAAAAACAGTTGCCCCAGATCGCCGCCGAGCTGCGGGAGTTTCTGCTGTATTCCGTCGGACAAACCGGCGGTCATTTCGCCAGCAACTTGGGCGCGGTCGAGCTTACCGTGGCTCTGCACTACGTTTATCACACGCCTGAAGACAAGCTGGTTTGGGACGTCGGTCATCAAAGCTATCCGCACAAAATCCTCACCGGTCGCAAAGACCAGATGCACACCATGCGCCGCTACGGCGGCTTGGCGGGTTTCCCCAAGCGCAGCGAATCCGAATACGACGCTTTCGGCGTGGGTCATTCCTCTACTTCCATCGGCGCGGCTTTGGGCATGGCGGCGGCAGACAAACTCTTGGGCAGCGACCGCCGCAGCGTCGCCATTATCGGCGACGGCGCGATGACGGCGGGTCAGGCGTTTGAAGCCTTGAACTGCGCGGGCGATATGGACGTGAACCTGCTGGTTATCCTCAACGACAACGAAATGTCGATTTCCCCCAACGTCGGCGCGCTGCCGAAATACCTTGCCAGCAACGTCGTACGCGATATGCGCGGCGTATTGAGCACCATCAAGGCGCAATCGAGTAAGGTTTTGGACAAGCTGCCCGGCGCGATGGAGCT
The DNA here is from genome assembly GCA_001067655.1 of Neisseria lactamica. Lineage (GTDB taxonomy): Bacteria > Pseudomonadota > Gammaproteobacteria > Burkholderiales > Neisseriaceae > Neisseria > Neisseria lactamica_B. The sequence goes on along the minus strand of JUNU01000394.1, from coordinate 4,853 downwards.
TGCCCAAAAAGTCGAGCACAAAATCAAAACGCTGGCGGGCGAAGCCGAACACGCCAAGCAGTCGCTCTCTTTGTTTGAAAACTTCGGTTTCCGCTACACCGGCCCTGTGGACGGCCACAACGTCGAGCATCTGGTTGACGTATTGAAAGACTTGCGCGGACGCAAAGGCCCGCAACTGCTGCACGTCATCACCAAAAAGGGCAACGGCTACAAACTCGCCGAAAACGACCCCGTCAAATACCACGCCGTCGTCAACCTGCCTAAAGACGGTTCGGACGACTTCAAGAACTCTTTACCGTCTGAAAAAGAAAACAAACCCGCCGCCAAACCGACCTATACGCAAGTGTTCGGCAAATGGCTGTGCGACCAGGCGGCGGCAGATTCCCGATTGGCGGCGATTACCCCCGCCATGCGCGAGGGCAGCGGACTGGTCGAATTCGAACAACAATTCCCCGACCGTTATTTCGACGTCGGCATCGCCGAGCAGCACGCTGTTACCTTTGCCGGCGGTTTGGCTTGCGAAGGCATGAAGCCCGTCGTCGCCATTTATTCCACCTTCCTCCAGCGCGGCTACGACCAACTGGTGCACGACATCGCCCTGCAAAACCTGCCCGTTTTGTTTGCCGTCGACCGTGCGGGCATCGTCGGCGCAGACGGTCCGACCCATGCCGGTTTGTACGATTTGAGCTTCTTGCGCTGCGTGCCGAACATGATTGTTGCCGCGCCGAGCGATGAAAACGAATGCCGCCTGCTGCTTTCGACCTGCTATCAGGCAAACGCCCCCGCCGCCGTCCGCTATCCGCGCGGTACGGGAACAGGCGCCACCGTTTCAGACGACCTTGAAACCGTAGCCATCGGTAAAGGCATCATCCGCCGCCAAGGCGAGAAAACCGCATTCATCGCCTTCGGCAGCATGGTCGCTCCCGCATTGGCGGTTGCCGAAAAACTGAACGCCACCGTCGCCGATATGCGCTTCGTCAAACCGATAGACGAAGAACTCATCGTCAGCCTCGCCCAAAGCCACGACTACATCGTTACCGCCGAAGAAAACTCCGAACAAGGCGGCGCAGGCAGCGCGGTGTTGGAAGTGTTGGCGAAACACGGCATCTGCAAACCCGTTTTGCTTTTGGGCGTTGCCGACACCGTAACCGAACACGGCGATCCGAAAAAACTTTTGGACGATTTGGGCTTGAGTGCCGACGCGATGGAAAAACGCATACGCGGCTGGCTTCCGGCGGCTTGAACTGACGCTGCGATGAACTAACGCCCCCGTTACAAGCAATGAATAAAGGTCGTCTGAAAACGGATGTTCAGACGACCTTTGATATAAGAACCCCTACCCTTTTAAAAAGCGTTTCAGTGCCAGGTTCAAAGCATGACAGCCAAACGAAAAACCGCCCAGCCCGCAACCAATAGCCCGGCGCACAAACGGATGGCTTTACGTTGTAAAAGTGTTTTCAATTGCGCCGCAAAAATCCCCATTGCCAACAAGTTCGGCAACGTTCCCAGTGCGAAAGCCAACATATACAGTCCGCCCTGCACCGCATTGCCGCTGCCTAAAGCATACAATGAGGCGCTGTATACCAAGCCGCAAGGCAGCCAGCCCCACAACATGCCTACGCCGAAACAAGCCGGAACGGATTTAATCGGCAGCAGTCGATTCAGTATCGGATTCAAACGTTTCCATATCGGTCTGCCTATGCGCTCAATCTGTGTAGCTGCCGTAGAAAGACCCGCCAGATACAGTCCCAACAGAAGCAGCAACATATTCGCCGCAATATACAAGCCGTTTTGCAGCCAACGCGTATCATCCAAAGAAATACCGATTTGCCCGACCAGCCCGACAATCAAACCAATCAATACATAGCTGCTGATACGTCCCAAATTCAATAGGACAATCAGCCCCAGCCGATTAAGATGAGGCGGAAGCTGCAACGCAAACGCACTACTCAACCCGCCACACATTCCGACACAATGCGTACCGCCGAAAAAGCCGAGTAAAAACAAAGTAAAAAAGGTGATGTCGTAATTCATTATTGGAAAAGCGATTTGTCGATAGATGTATGATTTGTCGGAAAAGCGGGAGCGATATGATGAAAGCCATATCTTTAAATGTTTTCAGGAAGTTGCCATCTTGATTTTTGGATAGCTGCCTATTACCCACGCAATCCAATATTCTTGGAACAAAATGAATGGTTAACCGAAATAGAGAGGTTTTTAATAGACAATGGTAATTTTACTATCCGCGCAAACAGCCGATTGTTGATTTTAAACCCATCCATGACTATCTGTCAGCTTTTGCACTTGCCTTCTTGTTATACCGATTTATAGGTTACCCTGCCATCGTTCATTGCCGTCCCTAGCCTATTTGATATTCGACTGAACACTTATATAAAAACATTCCAAATTTCAAAAGGTCGTCTGAAATGCCAACTAAGGCATTTCAGACGACCTTTGTTCCATTCGAATCAAACACGGATATCGGGTACTTTATTGAACAAACGATAGAAATTGTCGCTGGTGTAAGCGGCGAGCGTTTCCACGGATTCGCCACGCAGTTTCGCTAAAAACTCGGCGGTGTAGCGGACATAGGAAGGTTCGTTGGGTTTGCCGCGTTTGGGAACAGGGGCGAGAAACGGGGCATCGGTTTCAACCAGCATTCGATCCGCAGGGACGTATTTGGCGGCTTCCTGAATTTGTGGGGCATTTTTGAAAGTAACAATACCGGAGAAGGAAATGTAAAGCCCCAAATCCAAAGCGGCTTTGGCGAAAGCAGTATCTTCGGTGAAGCAGTGGATAACGCCCGAGTTGGTTTGACCTTCTTTCAAAATCGCCAAAGTATCGGCGGCGGCATCGCGGGTGTGGACAATCACGGGCAAACCGCTTTCATTGGCGGCTTGGATGTGTTCGGCGAAGCGGCGGTGCTGCCATGCCAAATCGCCTTTGCACCAGTAATAATCCAAGCCCGTTTCGCCTATGCCGACGACTTTCGGGTGTTTTGCCGCTTCAACCATTTCGGCAACGGTAAATTCTTCGGCTTCTTGGCTGTCGGGGTGGACGCCTATGGTGCAGTAAATCTGTTCATTGGCTTGGGCAATGTCGAAGACTTCGGCGAAACTCTGTTTGCTCACGCTGATGGCAAGCGCCTGCTTAACGCTTTGTTCTTCCATATTGGTGAACACTTCAGGCAGGCGGTTGCTCAAGCCTTCGAAATTGAGATGGCAGTGCGAATCGATTAAATGCATGATTTTAAAGCGTGAAAGTAACGCGGTCGCTGCGCAGTTTCGGTCCCAACTCGCCTTCAATCAGGGTTTTCGCCTGAAGACAGCTCTCGTGTTCGGAAAATGCCAGTCCGACACCTTTAGGGCGGTGGGCGGAAGTACGGGCAGGGTTGATCCAGACGACTTTGGTAGGCAGGAAGCGTTTGGGGTAATCGGCGATTTCAACAGCGAGCAGAATGTCTTCGCCCAAGGAAAATACGTCTTCGGTCGGAACGAAAAGTCCGCCGTGTTCGAGAAACGGCATATAGCAGTTGTAGAGCAGAGTCGGGTCTTTAAGCTGCAATGCCATCATTTTCGCCGGAATGTCTTTATTGTTGTTTACCATTTTGTTTTACCTTATCTAATTATTTGTTTTGCCAAAATTCGAGATATTCAGTCAGCAGATACTCAAGCTGCATTTTAACACTCAAGGTGTGGTATCCGTAAGGGCTGAGTGCATTCAGACGACCTGTCAGCGCAAACAGGCGGCGCGGATCGGTTTTAGAAGCCGTCTGCGACAATACCTGCGCGTAATCGGGATAATAAAGCGGCGGCATTTGTTGTTGCGCCAAGCCGACATCCAACAGCCATTTTTGCATCCAATCGATGAAGACTGCCAACGGCTGCTTGTGTTTGTCAAACGCAGCGGCATAGTCGAGTATCGTCAACAGTCGCGGGGCGACAAGTAAAGTGAGCAGCTCTTCGCGCAAGTCATCGATTTCAGGCGTATGGGCAAACAACGGCGCGCCGCTGTGAAAAGCCAGCAAAGATTCCGCATCATCCACACCCTCTTCTCGAAGATATGCCAAAGCTTCATCACGCGAAGGCGCGGGCAGAACCATCTGGCGGCAACGGCTTTTAATGGTCGGAAGAAGCTTATCACGCGCATGCGTAACCATCAAAAAAACAACATGTTGCGGCGGTTCTTCCAAAGCCTTAAGCAAGCCGTTTGCCGCCTGCACGTTCATACTTTCAGCGGGATGCACCAATACCACCCGCAATCCGCCGCGCACAGCCGTCAGATAAATGTTTTCCACAATATCGCGTACGGCATCTATTTTAATCTGCAACAATTTTCGCCCGACCGCACCGTCTTCGGAAATTTCAGGAGTGAGTTCGTAAAAATCGGGATGGCTGTTTTGCAAAAACAAATGACACGAAGCACATACACCGCAAGGCTGATGATCTTCCCGAGGTGATTCGCACAGCAAAGCCTGTGCCACAAACCGCGCAAATGTTGTCTTACCGGTGTTTTCCTTGCCGGTAAACAGCCAAGCGTTCGGACGGTTTTCCCAATGGTCAGCAAGCTGCCGCCACTGGTTTTGATGCCACGGATAAATCATATTGGAAAGTACAAGCGTCTGAACAAAAGCGTGATTATACAGGGAAATGTTAGAGGTCGTCTGAAACCGAGAATACAATTCGAAACGTTTATAACATCGTTTCTATCCTCTTTCCGCCTCTTCTCAGCCTTTTTGACCCTCCCTTCTCCTCAAAAGGTTCCCTGCCCCTATTCCCCTAGCGTCATCTACCGCAACGGATGTCAACGCGTTATTTGGCGGGGACGTAGTCGGCATAGTACGCCAGCAAGGC
>JUNU01000393.1 GCA_001067655.1 Neisseria lactamica | reverse complement strand
GAGGTCGTCTGAAAGCGGGGCGGCGTCTTTTTTGGGGACGGGCTGTCCGCCCAGTTGCGCCATCAGTTTGGCGGCGAGGGAAGCATCGTCGCCGAATTCGCGCTGCTCGACCAGCTCGTTGCCGGCGTTGTAGCGGTAGCCGGTCAGCTTATGGTCGAAACCGCTTTCGGCAATCAGACGGTCGAGGACGTCGTAGGCAAAGCGGTAGCGCGCACCGTTTTCATTGGTGAGGCCGACCAGGCGGCGGGCTTTGTCGTAGTGGTAGCCGAAAGTATGGCCCAGCGCATTGGTGCGTCGGGTCGGCAGGCCGTCTTGGCCGTATTCGTAGGAAGTGGTATGGCCTTCGCCGTCGGTATGGGTTTTCAGACGACCTGCGGCATCGTAGCCGAAGGTTTCTTTGCTGCCGTCGGGATAGAGGGCGAGGGTGAGGTTTTGGTCGGCGTCGTAATGGTATTCGGTGTGCTGTCCCAGCGCATCGGTAATGCGCGCCAGTTGCCCTTCGGGGGTGTAGGCCAGACGGGTTTCGTAACCGGAGCAGTCGGTAATGAGGTCGGGCTGGCGGTTTTCATTATAGTGATAGGCGGTGCTGCTGCCGTTCGGATCGGTCACCGACAGCAACAGGCCGTTGTCGGCGTATTTGAAACGGGTCGTATGTTTCAGCGGGTCGGTATGGGTCAGCAGGTTGCCCGCTTCGTCGTAGGTATAGCCGTCATAACGGCCTTCCGCATCGCTTTTACGGATCAGTCGATAGCAGTCGTCATAGTCGAAATGCAGGATGGCACCGTCGGGGCGGACGATGGTTTCGATCTGTCCCTCGTTGCTGTACTGATAACGGGTAACGCGCCCCATCGCATCAGTATGGCTGAGCAGACGGCCCAAACCGTCGCGTTCCATCAACACAGCGCTGCCGTCGGCAAACACCCGTTTGGTCAACTCGTTGTTGTAATCGTAATGATATTGCTCGGTACGGCCCAACACGTCGGTTACCTCGGTATAACCGTCGTGATAGGTAAAACGCCATTCCTCGCCCAAGGAGGTCCAGTTGCGCAACACCTTGCCGGTCGGGGTGTAATGGTCGTATTCGTATTCCGATACCAATCCGGCCGCATCCGTGTGCGACACCATCAGATTGTTTTTATAGCCGAAGCTGCGTTTGACGTTGCCGTCGCGGCCGATGACGCGGACCAAGTCGCCGCTATTATTGTATTCGTAGCGGACCAGCGGGCTGCCGACCCGGACCGTTTCGCCGAAGACGGGCAAACCCTCCAGCAGCGACACCGACAGCAGCCGCATTTTGGGCGACTGTTCGTCCGCCACATTGCCGAAGTTCAGCGAGAACACCCGGCCGTTGCCGTCGATGACGTATTGCGGCAGACCGGTCAGCGGATGATAGACGAAACGCTGATGGTTGCCGTTGGCGTCTTCCACCGCCACCAGCGGGAAGAGGGTGGCGTCTTCGTCCGAACCGTCTTCTGCGACCACCAAAGGCGCAAAACGCAGCGCTATCGAACCGTCCAGCGAAGCAATGACATAATGCCCGTCCGGATTTTTACTGAACCAGATCTGTTCGCTCTCGAACAATACCGGCTCTTCGTCATCTTCATCGACTTCCGGCAGCGGGAACAAACGGCCCTGATCGTCGATATAGGCCAACCCCGCCGCATCGCGGATGATGCGTTGGCAGCCCGGCACGCTCCAGCCCTCGCCGAGCCAGCCGGTACCGTCTTGGTCGGAATAATAGCTGCGGCTCCAAACCAGCGGCAGGATGCCTTCAAAAGCAAAATCGGTTTCACTCTCCAAAAACTTCAGCCCGTGTATCGGATTGACCGGGCGGCCGGCACCTGCGGCGGCTTTGCAGGAAATACAGGGTTTGGGCGGCAGTTTCTTCTTGAACTTGTTGTTCATGTGGAACATATCACCGGCGCGTATGATGTGGCGCTTGCGGATTTTAACCGAAGAAGAGTGCATCATCGGCCAGGCGGGTTTGGTAGCGGTGCGCGACAACACCCCCTTGCGGCCGGGCAGGGCGGGTTCGTCGCCGGTGGTGCGGTTGGTTTTACTGGCCTTAAAGACGAAGGCGGGCTTGCGGTTGAGGCGGACGTCTTTGGCAACGGTTTTGGCGTTGCCCAAGTCGGCGAAGAGCGGGAAGGGGATGGGCGGTGTGACAGGAGGAGCAGGAGGGGGCGCCCAGCAGAAATCGGGGAGG
>JUNU01000392.1 GCA_001067655.1 Neisseria lactamica | reverse complement strand
TCTAAGGTGCTGAAGCACCAAGTGAATCGGTTCCGTACTATCTGTACTGCCTGCGGCTTCGTCGCCTTGTCCTGATTTAAATTTAATCCACTATACTACGACATAAAATCCTATTTTCACGCAGGCACAGTATGTTCAACTTCAATTCCGTACGCGAAAACGACAAACGCCAACCCGCCGTCCGCACCGCCGTGGCAAGCGGCTCCATCAACATGAGCACCTCCGCCATCAAAGTTTTGGCGGAAAACGCCACCCAAAACGCAGGCATCCTCAACGTCGCCCGTATCGCCGCCGTCCAAGGCATCAAGCAGGTCGGACTGCTTGTCCCGCTTTACCAGCCCCTCCCCCTGCAACACGTCCGCGTCGATTTCGATGTCGATGTCGAACTCGCCTACGTCAAAGCCACCGTAACCGTTTCCTCTGAAGTCGGCAAAAGCATCACGACCGAAGCCGTCACCGGCGTCAACATCGCCCTCATATCCATTTACGACATGATGAAAGAAGTCGACCAGTCCATGATGATGACCCGCATCCACCTCGAATCCGAAAGCGGCGGCGAACGCGGCCCGTTCGTATTCGACGATGCCTACGAAAACATCGAATTCTGATTGAACAAAAAAAGGTCGTCTGAAAACCGGTTTGAGGTTTCAGACGACCTTTGGCATGAGGCATACGGATAGATACAACAGGGGGCAAACGTCGGGACGGCGTTGCCCGTCTTGCTTCTAGCAGGTGGTTGCCCAGTCGTGACAATACCGAGAAACCCGCTCCGTTTTGCCCTTTCATCCGCGATACAACATTCAGACGACCCATCATGAACGACCACCAACTGCTCCGTTACAGCCGCCACATCCTTCTCGACGAAATCGGTATCGAAGGGCAGGAAAAAATCCTTGCCGCCCGCGTCCTCGTCGTCGGCTGCGGCGGACTGGGTGCGGCAGCCCTCCCGTATCTTGCCGCTTCGGGCGTCGGCAAACTCATCATCGCCGACCACGACACCATAGACGATACCAACCTCCAACGCCAAACCGCCTTCACCGAAGCCGACATCGGACAAGCCAAAGCGCAAGTGATGGCAGGTCGTCTGAAAGCCGTCAACAGCGCGTGCGACATTACCGCCCTGACCGAAAAGCTGGACGAAGCCCGCCTGACCGAACTCATGCGTACTGCCGACATCGTCCTCGACTGCACCGACAACTATCCCACCCGCCAAGCCATCAACCGCGCCGCCGTCGCCACCCGTACCCCGCTGGTTTCCGGCGCCGCCGTGCGTTTTGAAGGACAAATCGCCGTGTACCGCTCCGACTTGCCCGACAGTCCTTGCTATGCCTGCCTGTTTGACGGCGACACCGCCGACGACGGCGCCTGTGCCCTGTTCGGCGTATTTTCCCCATTGGTCGGCATCATCGGCGCCACCCAAGCCGCCGAAGCCCTCAAAATTCTCACCGGCGCAGGCGAACCGACACACGGCAAACTGACGACCTACAACACCCTCACCGCCAAATGGCAGACATTCCGCGTCCACAAAAATCCGGATTGCGGCGTATGCGGCAAAGCGTATCGACCCTAGAGGGACAGTTCGTTAAAAGTGATAAAAGATAAGGAAACGGTGTTTCAGGCGACCTTTTTCAAGAAGATTTAAGTCGTAGGAAAGGTCTGATTACATTGATAAACCGTACTGCAAAGCGGAGCGTTTCCCCATTCTACTGACCGCTTTGTCGCACAAACTTTATCTGCCGAAATAATAAAAAGGTCGTCTGAAAACAGATTTTGGTTTTCAGACGATCTTTCTTTTCCTCAAGTCTAAAAGCGGGCAAAGTTCTGATTGTATAGTCAACCTGCTTAGTTTTGACATGGCTGACGATAGGTGCAGCATCAAAAACAAAAAAAGTAAACTGAACTGACAAACTCAACAACATTTTGAAATAAAAAAGTTTCGTTGAGCCTTGAACCATCTACAATTACGAAAAAGCGCAATCAAATAATAAAAAATAGCGCGATTAACAGCAGTTGAATACATAATTTAAACAATGCAGTACGACTAACAAAGTAGATGGGTAAAGTGCCGAAAATAACCATCAGGAAGATAATCAGCCATGGTTGCCATCTGTTAAGATGGGTGGCTTCAGTAAAGCATGTATGAATATGAAATATCACAATGGCAACAACGAGTAATATAGGTGCAATTTCAGTCATAGTAATATCAGGCATAGTTCTATTGTCCCATTGATTAAGACCGTCTGAAATTTAAGTTTCAAACGGTCTTTTCTTATTCAGCCGACAATCAGTCTTTCAACTTCGCCAACTGATTTTGAACTTTCGCCATTTTGTCTTCCAACTCCGCCAAATCGGCTTTATCTTTTTCCACCAGATGCGCGGGGGCTTTTTCGGTGTAGCCGGGTTTGGAGAGTTTGGCGTTGAGTTTGTCCAAGGCTTTTTGCAGCTTCTCGGCTTCTTTGCTCAAACGGGCGGTTTCGGCGGTTTTGTCGATTTCGATTTTCAGCATCAGGCGCGCGCCGTTGCAGACGGCGACGGGGGCGTCTTCGCCTTCGGGCAGGGCGGCGACTTGTTGTACTTCGGTCAAGCGGGTCATCATCGGCAGGTATTTGAGGTAGTCCGCCAAGTCGTCCGCGCTTTCGACAAACAGCGGAGCTTTCACGTTGGGCTGGATGCCCATTTCGCCGCGCAGGTTGCGGACCGCGCCAATCAAATCCTGCAACACGGTCATTTGCTCGAAGGTCGTCTGAACGATTTGTTCGCGGTCAGCTTCGGGGAAGCGGGCGAGCATGATGCTGTCGGTGGTTTTCGCGTCGCACATGAGGGCGACGGTTTGCCACAGTTCTTCGGTGATGAACGGGATAATCGGATGCAGCAGGCGCAGGGCGGCTTCGAGTACGCGCAATAAGGTATGGCGTGTGGCGCGTTGGCGGCTGGCGCAGCCGGTTTGAAGCTGTACTTTGGCGAGTTCCAGATACCAGTCGCAATAGTCGTTCCACACGAAGCTGTACAGGGTTTCCGCCGCCAAATCAAAGCGGTAGGTTTCGTAGGCTTGCGTTACTTGCTCAATGGTCTGATTCAGACGACCTATGATCCACATATCGGGGAAGGAATAGCCGCGTGGTTCGGTGGCGGTTTCGCCGTAGCCGCAGTCTTGGTTTTCGGTGTTCATCAAGACGAAGTTGGTGGCGTTCCAGATTTTGTTGCAGAAGTTGCGGTAGCCTTCGGCGCGTTTGAAGTCGAAGTTCACGCTGCGACCGAGGCTGGCGTAGCTCGCCATAGTGAAACGCAATGCGTCCGCGCCCATGCTGGGGATGCCTTCGGGGAAGAGTTTTTTCGTGGCTTCTTCCACTTTCGGCGCGGTTTCGGGTTTGCGCAGACCGGTCGTACGTTTCACCAGCAGTTTGTCCAAGTCGATGCCGTCGATCAAATCGACGGGGTCGATGACGTTGCCTTCGGATTTGGACATTTTTTTGCCTTCGTGGTCGCGCACGATGCCGTGGATGTACACGTCTTTAAATGGTACTTTGCCGGTGAAGTGGGTGGTCATCATAATCATGCGCGCCACCCAGAAGAAGATGATTTCGTAGCCGGTGACCAAGACGTTGGACGGCAGGAAGGCTTTGAGTTCGTCGGTTTCAGACGGCCAGCCGAGCGTAGAGAACGGCACGAGCGCGGAGGAGAACCATGTGTCCAACACGTCTTCTTCGCGGGTCAAGCCTGTTTTGCCGGCTTGTTTTTCGGCTTCCGCCTGATTGCGGGCAACGTAAACATTGCCTGCTTCGTCGTACCACGCGGGAATCTGATGGCCCCACCACAGTTGGCGCGAGATGCACCAGTCTTGGATGTTGTTCATCCATTGGTTGTAGGTGTTGACCCAGTTTTCGGGGATGAAGCGTACCGCGCCGCTGTCGACGGCTTTTTTGGCTTTGTCGGCGAGGCTTAAGCCTTTGAATTCGCTGTCAGGTTCGCCGCCGTTCGGTGTGGCAGACATGGCGACAAACCATTGGCTGGTCAGCATCGGTTCAATTACCGAACCTGTGCGGTCGCCTTTCGGTGTCATCAGCGTGTGCGCTTTGATTTCGACCAACAAGCCTTGTTCCTGCAAATCAGCAACCATTTGTTTGCGCGCGGCAAAGCGGTCTAAGCCTGCGTATTTTTCAGGCAGGGCAAAGCCTTGTTGCGCTTCGCCTTTGAAGTTGAACACTTCGGCGTTTGCCAGCACTTTGGCTTCCAAATCGAACACGTTAACCAAGCGCGTGTCATGGCGTTTGCCGACTTCGTAGTCGTTGAAGTCGTGCGCAGGCGTGATTTTCACGCAGCCTGTGCCGAAGTCTTTTTCAACGTATTCGTCGGCAATCACGGGAATGGTGCGGCCGGTCAGCGGCAGGATTAATTCTTTGCCGATCAAATGGGTATAACGTTCGTCTTCAGGATTGACGGCAACGGCAACGTCGCCCAGCAGAGTTTCAGGGCGGGTGGTCGCCACGATAACGGCTTCGGCGGGATTGTCCGCCAGCGGATAGCGGATGTGCCACATAGAGCCTTGTTCTTCCACGCTTTCCACTTCCAAATCCGATACCGCCGTGCCGAGCACGGGATCCCAGTTCACCAAGCGTTTGCCGCGGTAAATCAAGCCCTGTTCATACAGGCGCACGAACACTTCGGTCACGGTTTCGGCGCGCACATCGTCCATCGTGAAATACTCGCGTGTCCAGTCGGCAGAACAGCCCACGCGGCGCATCTGCTGCGTAATCGTGCCACCGGAAACTTCTTTCCATTCCCACACTTTTTCCAAGAATTTTTCACGGCCCAAATCATGACGGGACACGTTTTGCGCGGCAAGCTGGCGCTCAACCACGATTTGCGTGGCGATGCCCGCGTGGTCGGTGCCCGGAATCCAGGCAGTGTTGCAGCCTTTCATGCGGTAGTAGCGGGTCAGGCCGTCCATAATGGTTTGGTTGAAGGCATGGCCCATGTGCAGCGTGCCGGTTACGTTGGGCGGCGGCAGTTGGATGGAAAAAGACGGTTTGGTCAAATCCATATCGGGCTGGAAATAACCTTGGGTTTCCCAGTTTTGATAGTGTTTGGATTCGATTTCGGCGGGATTGTATTTGTCTAACATGGTAAAAAATGCTGTCTGTAAAAGGGTTTGCGGGCAAACGTCTGTTTAAAAAATAATTGCGGATTATAGCGCAAAAAGGTCGTCTGAAACGGAATATCGTTTCAGACGACCTTTTTGAAACAAATCGAAACGGGCTTATTTGCCTTTGTCAGATTTGGCTTCTTTTTTCAGGGAAGCGTACAACTCAGGGTCGCGGTTTTTCAGCAGGGAGGCAATCGCCAAATCGTCGCGGTTTACTTTTGCCAAGTCAACGCGTTCGATGTGCACCAAGCGCAGCAGCTCGCGTACAGGTTTGGGCATATTGCGGCCGGATTCGTAACGTGAACCACCGGATTGGGTTACGCCGATGCGGCTCCAAAAGTCCATTTGGTTCAAACCGAGTTTTTTGCGGATATCGCGGATGTTGTCAATTTTCTCAAACGACTTCATGAAAATTCCTTTTTCTTCTGTATTGTTTGTTGATAAGCAAGAATCTGCTTCTTCACATTGGGAAAGTGCAAATTAGTTTTCGGCGGCAAAGTTCCTTATAGGGGAAATCATTAATTGCGACATAGAAAACTATCTATACTGAATTGTTAGACAGTATATTCGAAAGAAGTTTTGTGGAATTCTTCATAAATTGGCTAAATATTTCCAAGTTAAATATTTTATAGAAGAAAAAACATTTAAAACAATAGGATAGCAATTAGGTGTCGGTAATATTTTACACAAATAAACAGTCGTTTCGGGAATGTTGCGTTTGACATTATTTATTATACATAATTGTTTTGCATGAAATTATGGAGAAAGTGCAGTGGAGATGGGCAGATTTGTCTATATCTCAGCCTGATGTTTAGATCTGGATTGGGTGATCGGGAATGGTTTTGATAGGGGCAATTTAAAAGGTCGTCTGAAAACGAGGTCTGCGGGTTTTGCCAACAACCTTGTTTGTATTTCAGACGACCTTTTGCTTTGAAAGTAGGATGCTTTGACAGGTTAGGGTTTGCCGGTGGCGGGGCTGATGGTCAGGATTTCGTAGCCGGTTTCTGTCACTAAAACTTCATGTTCCCATTGGGCGGAGAGGGATCGGTCTTTGGTCACGACCGTCCAGCCGTCGTTTAGGATGCGCAGGTGGCGTTTGCCTTGGTTGATCATCGGCTCGATGGTGAAAATCATGCCGGGCTTCAGGACGACGCCTTGTCCTTTGCGGCCGTAGTGCAGGACTTGCGGGGCTTCGTGGAAACCGCGTCCGATGCCGTGGCCGCAAAATTCTTGTACGACGGAGTAGCCTGCGTTTTCGGCAACTTGTTGGCAGGCGTAGCCGATGTCGCCCAAGGTTGCGCCGGGTTTGACGGCAGCGATGCCCGCCATCATGGATTCGTGGGTAACGTCAATCAGACGTTGGGCGATGGGGGAGACTTTGCCGACGGTAAACATACGGCTGGAGTCGCCGTGGAAGCCGTCTTTTTTGATGGTCAGGTCGATGTTGATGATGTCGCCTTCTTTGAGCGGCTTGTCGTCGGGAATGCCGTGGCAGATGACGTGGTTGACGGAGGTGCAGCAGGATTTGGGATAGGGCGGGTTGCCGTAGTGCAGGGGGGCGGGATAGCCGCCTTGGACGTTGACGTGGTAGTCATAAACGAGTTTGTCGATTTCGTTGGTGGTTACGCCGGGTTTGACGAATTGTCCGATGTAGTCGAGGGCTTCGGCGACGAGTTTGCCCAGTTCGCGCATTTTCTCGATTTCTTCAGGGGTTTTGATGATGATTTCGTTCATGTTGTTTCCTTGATGGTTTCAGACGACCTTGTTGCGGCACAAAGGTTGCCTGAAAGGAAAGGGGATGAGTCGGCAGCTTGTTTTATAGTGGATTAACTTTAAACCAGTACGGCGTTGCCTCGCCTTAGCTCA
>JUNU01000391.1 GCA_001067655.1 Neisseria lactamica | reverse complement strand
TTTTTGTTTGGGAAAAATCAAATTCGTGTGGTCCATAGAGCCACCCTCTCCCCAGCCCTCTCCCGCCGGACGGGAGAGGGGGGAGGTTGCAGGGCGCGGCATAAATTTTTGTCTGACTACTGCCATTCTCACATTCACGAGGATAGGTTACGGCAGGAATCTAATTTTGAGTAATAGAAATCTAGCAACAAAAATCTTAAGAGCCATCCAAACAAACCTAATCCCACCAATGGATTCCCGCCTGCGCGGGAATGACAGCGGAGAAGTGTTTGGCGTGGTCTGATGATAAACGAGGTCGTCTGAAATTCCATAAATCGTAATTTTCAGACGACCTCTTTGCCGTATCAGCAACCTTGTCCCTTCCCCCGTCTGGCGGGGGAAGGCTAGGATGGGGGTGGCTTTTTTGTTTGGG
>JUNU01000044.1 GCA_001067655.1 Neisseria lactamica | reverse complement strand
AATTTCCATAACAAAAGATAAGATAAATATTTTTAACGAATTTACTGAAATGGAAGTAACTATTTATGACTTTGAATACTTTTTGTCCCTTTTATATCAATGGAAAAAATTGATTGAAAGTAGGACCATAAATCAAACTTGATTTTTTGATCATTATTCACAAAGTTAGTTTGAGTCGAAGACTCAACATTTAAAAAGGTCGTCTGAAAAGTTTAAAATCCGTTTCAGACGACCTCTTAAAACAAACCCTGCTTACAAAGGAAATAACCGCATGAACCCCATCCGTCCCTTCTTAGACCATACTCCGCAAGTCCATGAGTCCTGCCTTATCGATGAAACTTCGGCCATCATCGGCGAAGTATCGCTTGCCGAAGACGTATCCGTTTGGCCGTATGCCGTTTTGCGCGGCGATGTGAACAGCATCAGCATCGGTGCGCGCAGTAATGTGCAGGACGGCAGCGTTTTACACGTTTCACACAAAAACGCGGAAAAGCCTGAAGGCTCGCCCCTGATTATCGGCGAAGACGTTACCGTCGGACACAAAGTCATGCTGCACGGCTGCCGTATCGGCGACCGTGTGTTAATCGGCATGGGTACGACCATTTTGGACGATACCGTCGTCGAAAGCGACGTAATGATAGGCGCTGGCAGCTTGGTGCCGCCGCGCAAACGATTGGAAAGCGGCTATCTTTACGTCGGCTCGCCCGTCAAACAAGTCCGCCCGCTGACGGACAAGGAAAAAGAGTTTTTGAAATATTCGTCCGCGCATTATGTGCGGCTGGCAGGACAGCACAAGCAGTCAAAATAAGCCCTCTACGCGCCCTATCGCTATAATTGATGAGGCTTTACTGCCTGCTCCTGATTTTCAGACGACCCATCCCGATACCAATCATGAACCCCGAAACCCTGCAAGATTTCCTGCATACCCACATCCCTGCGACCGCCCTGCTCGATCTAAGCGTCTTGGAAACTACGGCGGAACAAACCGTACTTTTCGCGCCCCACGCCCCCAACCGCAATCATAAAAATACTGCCTTCGGCGGCAGTATCGCGTTGGCGGCAACCGTCGGCGGCTGGGCAACTGTGTATCTCAACTGCCCCGAATCGGATGGCAATATCGTCATTCAAGAAGGCAGCACCCGCTACCTGCGCCCCGCTCGCGGCGATTTGACGATCATCACGCGCAGCCCGCCGGCTGAAAAGTGGCAAAAACTCAAAACCATGTTCGAGCGCCATAAAAAAGGAAAATCGTCCTAAAAACCGAAATCTATTCGGAAAACGAATTGGCTGCCGTCTTTGAAGGACGGTTTGTCGTATTGGGTTAAAGTATCGGCAGTTTCATCAAGATAGGTCGTCTGAAAAATTTCAGACGACCTATTTTATAGTGGATTAAATTTAAATCAGGACAAGGCGACGAAGCCGCAGACAGT
>JUNU01000390.1 GCA_001067655.1 Neisseria lactamica | reverse complement strand
TAGTGGATTAACTTTAAACCAGTACGGCGTTGCCTCGCCTTGCCGTACTATCTGCACTGTCTGCGGCTTCGTCGCCTTGTCCTGATTTAAATTTAATCCACTATAGTGGCAAATCAAATGATTTGGAGAGAATTGATGAAGACCACGATAATGGCAATCGGAGCGATGTAGCGCAACGCGCCCAGCCACAGATATAGAAGCGTTTTCGGTACGGTACTGCCCATGCCGGCATGGGTCAAAACGGACTGCCTGTCTTGAATCCAGCCGGTAAAGATGGAGATGCTTAATGCGCATAGCGGCATAATAATGGCAGTAATAATGTAGTCCCATAAATCAAAAATAGATTTATTGAAAATAAGCACATCGCTCCATGTACCAAAAGATAGGGCAGAAGGAATGCCGACGATAAAGATGGCAATGCCGATCATCCAAGTATGTCGGCTGCGTTTGCGTTCGTCTTGGCGGATGGTTGCCGCAATGACGGTTTCCAACATGGAAAATGCTGAAGTCAACGTCGCAAAGACGACCAACAGCATGAATACGGCAAAGAGATAGTTGCCATATGGAATTTTCATGAATACGGCAGGTAATACTACGAAAATCAGACCGGGACCTTGGCTGGGTGTAGCGCCCAATGCAAATACCGCCGGAAAGATGACCAAGCCTGCCAACAGCGATACCAACAAGTTCATCCACATAATGATATTGCCCGAACGGAACATATCCTGATCTTTACCCAAATAAGAAGCATAGGTAATCATCGCCGACACGCCGATGCTCAATGCAAAGAATGCCTGACCCAGCGCGGTCAGCATTGTTTCCGATTTGATGTATGACCAATCCGGCTTCAATAAAAAACTGACGCCTTTCATCGCACCGGGCAAGGTCAGTGAGCGGATTGCCAAAATAATGAACAGGATAAACAAAGCGGGCATCAGATAGCGGTTTGCTTTTTCAATGCCGTCAGAAACTCCGCCTTTGACTACCCAAATGGTAATCAGCATGAACAGCCCTTGATAAAGAATCGAACTTGTCGGGTTGGAAATTGTTTTTTCGAATAGGGCGCTAAAATCAACGTTCGGGGCAATTTCGCCGGTGAAACTGTGTACGACATAATTCAAAACCCAACCGCCGACTACGCTGTAAAACGATAACAAAATGAAACATGCAGCCACACCAATCCGACCAATCCAAGGCCAAAGCGAACCGGGGCGCAGGGTTTTGAACGAATCGATGGCGTTTTTACCGCCCGTACGCCCGATATAAAACTCGGCAAGCTGAACTGGCAACGCCACGATAATCGTGAAGATGACAAACAAAAGAACAAAGACTGCACCGCCGTTTGTGCCGGCGGTATAAGGGAATTTCCAAATCGCGCCCAAACCGATGGCAGAACCTGCCGCAGCAAGAACAAAACCGATTTTGGAAGACCAAGAGGATGAATGACTCATAGCGGGATATATCGAGAAATAAAATTGGCTGAATTGTAACAAAGCGTAGTCGGGGATAATACTGGATGACGGGCGCAGGAAAAAATAACGCATGGATGGTGCGTGGAACGATAAGCTTTTGGCGCGAATCTTCTAAATAGATATATTTTGAGAAATGATTCAAATTAAAATGTGTAAAAAAAGATATTTTGTGCCAAAAAATGAGAGAGGTCGTCTGAAAACCGGTTCAGACGACCTCTTGTTTATACGGACAGCGTGACCATTTCAGTCTGACTTCGGCATACCGTTACAGCAGTCTAATATCCTGCGGGGTTGGCGTGGAAGTCAGGACCAAACCACGCTGCCCCTGAATTTCCACAGGCCGCTATAAAATTGCCGGCTGCGTTACGGCATCGTAGTGTTGTACGTTTGCCGTATCGGCAGTGTGGCTAAAGCTGCCAACTCCGCTGTTGACTGTTTCAAACCCGCTGGTTTGACCGCTTGCCGACAGTTTGTCCAGCAGGGTTTCTACGGTAAATGTCCCTTCGTCAAATCGGAATTCTCCGACAGAAGCGGTGTTGCTGCCTTTGAGATATTGGTTGTCGATGGTGATTTTGCCGCCTGAATTGGCAATGGTGATTTCCCAATCGATTGCACCGTTTGCGTCTGTGCTTGCATTGATATGCAAATCCTTGACGGCGATGCCTTGTCCGAATTGAAGGGCGTTGTTGCCGTGATTGTCGGAAATGGTGTCGTACCCCTCTCCGAAGCAGAAGACATAGGTATCATTCCCTGCGCCGCCATACAGGAGATCGTCGTCCAAGCCGCCAAACAGTAAGTCGTCGCCTGAGCCGCCATACAGCACGTCTTTGCCCGATTCGCCATAGAAGATATCGTTGTTTTCGCCGCCGAACAATGTATCATTGCCCGCACCGCCATTGAGATGGTCGTCTCCGCCGTTGCCGAAAATCACATCGTTTCCCGAATCTCCATTGACGGTATCTCTGCCGTCGCCGCCTCTGACGATATCGTCGCCATCGCCGCCACTGATGAAGTTGGTCCCACCGCTGACGAATACGGTATCGTTGCTGCCGCCGGCATAAATGTTGTCGTCACCGCTTTTGCCGTCAATATGGTCTATGCCGTCAGTGCCTTTGATGCTGTCGCTGCCTGCCGTGCCTGTAATATAGGTCACGCTGACGGATTTGAAGCCGGCGGTTTCGTTGGCGTAATAATAATTTTGATCGGGAATATTGCTGAGTTCCTGACGGGTAATGGAGGTAACTTTTTCCGGATGAGCAACGGCGGACGGGTCAGAAGCCGTCGCATTTCCGATGATGTTGTTGCCGGATAGGGTGATGCCTTTGCCGTTTGAAATCGGCAATGTCTGAGTAATGGCTGTGTCTGACAGGTTGTTGGCGATGATGTTGTTTTCGACTTTGACGTTTTTGATTGCGCCATGCTCTTCTTCAAAGTCGATAGAGCCTTTTTCGCGTCCGTATGTGTCGGTTCGGGTGCCGTTGCCGATTAACAGATTGTCCCGAACCGAAATACCTTTTTTGTTCAGGTCAAAATTGTGTCCTTGGAAAACGGTGTTGAGGCGTATGCCTGACCATGCGGCATTGTCGCGAATCAGGTTGCCGGCTACTTCATGTCCGGCGCCGCCGAAGATGCCGATACCTGCCGCGCGCCAGCCGAGTTCGACGGTGTTGTTTAGGAAACGGTTGTTTTCGGCTACTTTGGATTCTGTTTGGTCTGCAATGCTCGACCATGTCGCCAGACCGTCGTCACCGTTGCCTCGGATGTTGGAATTGATGACGGTCGAATGGCTGGTTCCCTGCGCAAAATTAATGCCGTCTGCGAGATTGTTCCGAATGAGGGTGTTGGAGACGGTCAGTCCGTCTGTGTAGTGCAGTGGGTGTTCATTGTCCACTTTGGCGTAATCGCCGGTCCAGATGCCTACTTCAAAATGCTCAATGGCGATGTCGTGGATGGACGAGCCTTTGCCCAAGGTGCCGGAAATGCCCTTGTAGTTGGCTTGTTGGTGGTAACGGGATGCCAAATTTGAATCCATCGACAGATTGCCGAAATCAATATTGTTGCTGCCGTGTTCAAACACGATACCGCCGCCTTTTTTCACTGTGCCGTTTTCAAAAACGGGCGGTTCCGCGCTCGTGAAATGCAGTTTGGTATGCCACCTGCCGGCACCGCTGATGCTGATTCCTTTAGGGGCATAGATGTGGAGCTGGTGGTCAAAATCAAACTGCCCCTCGGGAATGTAAACGGATTTTCCGGAGGTTTTTGCCGATTCGATTGCCGCTGTCAGGGCTTTTGAATCATCGATTCCGTCGTTTGCTTTTGCGCCGAAATCGGTAATGCTGACGCTGTTTGCGGGCTGTTTGATCGCGGCAGGGGCTTTTTCCAATTCAACGAAGTCGATACCGACCGGGGTGTTGCCTGATTTGTTGACGATGGTAACGGTGTCGCCGCTTTGGATGGATGTATTTTTCAACAGCGTACCCACTTCGTCGAACTGGAAGCGGGCGACACGGTCGGCAGCAGGCGTATCGTGGATTTTGATGTCTTCGCCTTTGTGGTGTTCATAATTTTCCAAATACTGCCAGTTGTGTTTTGATGATAAATCAAGGTTGGCTACGGGTTTACCATTTACTTGGATTTCAACTTTGCCGGTTGCCCCGTCGGGAACGGTATAGCGGAGGGTGGCGGCATCCGCATCCGCCTTTGCTGTAAACGAAACGGCGGCATTGGCCGGCAGGTCAACGTAAGACTGTTTGCTGGCTTCGTAGGCAGTGGAGTGTATGGAAGCGGCTTTTTTGACTGTTGCACCTGCTGAGAGTGTACCCTGGTCGGCGTCATAAGTCGTGTATGCGGCTTTGGCACCGTAGCGGGATGGGTCGTAGGTAACAGTTTCTGACATTAATATGTTCCTTTTGAAATGATCTGTCATTTTGAACGGTAAAACATAATAGGCAATGCAACCGCTGAAAAGTTCTATTTCGATTTAAAAGGAAACGTCGTCTGAATGACTGTATCGTTCAGAATGGTAGGTTGTGGATTATGTGTCCTGTTTTTATTCGGGAAATCGTTGTACTTCAAATGTGAAGGTACGGGTCTTTCATGACGGCTCGTCTGAATCAAATAAGTTTCGGCATGCGTACAGCAGCCCGCCCGCCAATACGGCCAGACCCACCGCCGCCCAATACGAATCGGCATAGCCGACCGCCTTTGCCAGCCGCAGGGCGGCGAAACCGGCCGCGTAACTGCCGAGCAGAACCACGGAGAATTGCAGGCTGCTGTCGAGTGCGGCGGTGGCGCGGTCGGATTTGTCCATCACCAACGCCAGTATCACCGGCAGCAGCAGCGTGTAGCTCAGGCTCAGGGCGATGATTTGCGCGGGCGGCAGCCAAGGGTGGACGTGGGCGAGCGAGTCGATGGCGGTCATGGATGCCAAAAGCGGCAGTTGCAGTGCGTAGAGCAGGAACACAAGTTTGCGGCGTGGATAATTGCGCGAAAACCAGCCCGACAGCGGCGTAACAATCAGGCAGGCAACAGGAATACCCACCACCAGAATCCCGCCCGTCTGTTTCAGGGAGAAGCCCAAATCCGCCAGCTTGGGCACAAAAGTCGCCGCCGCAAACGCATACGGCGCGGCAACAGCAAACAGCAAAACCAGCCACCGCCAGCCCGTTTCAGGCTGCCGCCAAAAGGAGACCAGCCGCGCCGCCAACGCCGTCAAACCGCCTTGCGCCGTCGGGCTTTCCGGCTCGCGGTAGCACAAGAGTTGCAGCAACATCAGCAGGCTGAACGCCAGCATAAAGCCCGCCGCCGCCGTCTGCCCGTATTCCTGATACAGCCACAATACCAGCGCGCCGCCGATCATCTTGCCGCCGCGCGCCGCCATCGTCTGAATCACGCCGCCGAAACCGCGTTCGCGGTGCGGCAGAACGATGCACGACAAGCCCAGCATCGCACAGCCGTATACCGCCGACATTGCCGAGAGCAAAACGCAGCAGGCCAGAAGTAGCGGGAAGTTTTGCGTTATGTCGGTGTAGGCCATCAGCCCGAATACCGCCGAAAGCCCCAGCGTCGCCGTCAGCAGCCAGCCGCGAAACCGCCCAAACCGCCCCGCCGGCCGCCGTTCCATCAGCGCGGCAAACAACACCTTCGCCGCTTCGATACCGCCGATTAAATGTATCCAGCTCAGTTGGTTCAGGCTGTAACCGTGGTTTTTCAAAATGGCGACCAGCGCGACCAGATAAAAACCGGTCAGCGTGAATTTGTAGGTGCTGCCGCCGATAAGCAGCAGCCAGTCGCGCGGGGCGGGGGATGTCGGGGTTTGTTGGGACATGGATGGCTCCCTATTGCGAGTGTACGGGAATGATGTGGGTGCCGTAGGTCGTCTGAAAAACGTTTCAGACGACCTACGGCTTTTCTGTTTTACATTTTCAAGTAGTTTTTCAGACGACTTTCGGGGGCTTTTGGATTCGGATTTCAAGTGCAACACTAGTGTATCAGTGGTTTGAACAGATTC
>JUNU01000004.1 GCA_001067655.1 Neisseria lactamica | reverse complement strand
TGAGCTAAGGCGAGGCAACGCCGTACTGGTTTAAAGTTAATCCACTATACAACCATCCCCCAAAGGTCGTCTGAAAAGTTTCAGACGACCTCAAACAAACCACCGTCAACCTTATGAAAACCAAAACAATCTTAAAATGGCTTCCCGTGGTTTTGTCCGTCTTGGGCGCATTGGGTTACAGCTCGCGCGATACCGAAATCATCCGCTCCGGCGTGCAATTCGCTTCTGCGCTCACAGGCAGCAGCCATTTCGGCATGGAAGCCTTCGGCGCATTATTATCGGAAACCGTCAAATCAGGGTCGTCTGAAAACAATGCACACCCAAACCGTCCGCACACTCAAAAGCGCAATCCCACCGCTCCCCATACCTATCGCGGCAAAATCTCCAAAATCCACGACGGCGACACGCTCCACGTTATCGACGAAGACGGCGCGAAACACAAAATCCGCATGGCGTATATTGACGCACCCGAAATCAATCAGGCATACGGCACGCATTCTCGGGACAACTTGATTGACGCCGCCGACGGCAAAAAAGTGAAGGTACGCGTATTTGAAACAGACCGCTACCAACGCGAAGTTGCGCAAGTTTCCGTCGGGACGACCGATTTAAACCTCATGCAACTTCGCGACGGAGCGGCATGGCATTACGACAGCTACGCCAAAAAACAACAAAGCAAAACCGCCTACACCGACTACGCCGCCGCCCAAAAACAGGCGAAACAAAAACGCAAAGGGTTGTGGAGCGGTAAAAATCCACAAGCCCCTTGGGACTTCCGCCGCGAAGAGCGCGAAATGCAAAACGGCGAGCACAACGAACGCCGTCAAGAATCAAGCGGACAATGGTTTGGCATTTGGTAACCGGTGGCTCTCGACATTTAATTTTCCAAGTGGAATTTGTTTATAAAGCGGAAGATTCAAGGCGGAAACCGCAACAAGGTTGGATACCTTGCGAGGATTTCCAACGCAACGGAAACTATTGAATGTTGACAGCCCCTAATATAAACAAAGGTCGTCTGAAAAGCGTTTTCAGACGACCTTTTGACCTTTTAATGAATCCAACACATTAACGGCATTGCAACCAAGTCCGTTTGAGATGATCGACATCCGTCACTTTGCAGACATTTCCAGAGCAGTTGACCGAATAATCCACCTTGACGGGACTGCCCCATTGTTTGAAGCTGGCACGAATTTTGCCGTTAGACAAGGCAGACACGCTGACCTTGACCTCGGTTTCGGGATCCTGACTGTTCCATATCGGATCAGCCTCTATACACAAATCCTTCGACCGAGAAGCAGTACGGATGGCTTTTTTCAAAGAAGCATCGGCATATCGGTTCAAAATCTTCACGCCCGATTCATCATCGTGACTTGCCTCTTGATAAATTTTCTTCACCAAACGGATCTTGGCGGCATTGTCTCCGCTTGCAAAAGAGACAGACGGCACCAGTAACGCAGCGAAAAGTATGGTCGCTATTTTGTTCATATTGTGTTTTCCTAAAATCGAATCATGCCTAGCCTACCATCCAATGCTTTATTGAAACCATACTCAGTATTGACTTGGCAGGCATCAGCCGTAAAAATACAAAAAGAATTATATCTATTGGATATGCTTTTTCAAACCGATTTAAACGTCATCAACCCATTACCCATCCTATTTAAGAGGTCGTCTGAAATGCCTGTCATGCTGATTGTCCGTCCGTCCGCGCGTGCGGGAGATGATGTGCGAACCTGTTCGCAGGCAGGGTGGCGCGCGCGGGTGTTGAGTCCGGTTGAAATCGAGCCGGATGAAACGGCGTTGCGCGGTTTGAAAGAACAGTTTTCTCGTGCGGACGCGGCATTTTGGGTCAGTCCGACGGCGGTTGAAACCGCTGCACCGTATGTGGATTTTTCAGACGACCTGAAGGCTCAGATTGCGGTTGGTCAGGCAAGCGGTCGCGCTTTGGAACGCTGCAGCGCAAAAAATGTTTCTGTGCCGCAAGAAGGCAACGACAGCGAGGCGGTGTTGCGGCTGCCGGTTTGGGATACGCTGCCGCCAAATGCACGCGTGTTAATCGTGCGCGGACGCGGCGGGCGCGATTTTTTGGCGGAGTCGTTAAAGAAAAAAGGCTTTGCAGTAGAAATCGCGGAAGTGTATTTCAGACGACCTAATGAATTGAATTGGCAGGATTTTGATGCCGAATCCATCGATGCCGCCTTTATCGCTTCGGGCGAACTGGTACGCGGGCTGTTTGCGCAGGTTCCGCCGCAATTTTCCCGATTCTTCGAATCCTTGTTATACTTCACTCATCATCCGCGCATAGCCGACGCGCTTCGCGAGGCGGGTGCGCGCCACATACGGGTCGTCGCTTCTCTGAAAGCGGCACTTTCATCATTTCCTAAGGAGCAAACCGATGAGCCGGTCTGAAGACAATCCATACGAAGCAAACGAAGCCGGTCGGCCGATTATCGTCGACAGTCAGGGCAACGCGGAGTCGTCTGAAACAGCGGCTCCGAAAAAGGCCAAGCAGCCTCAAACCTCCGAATACGCAGGAACACACATGTCTGAATCTAAAAATCTTCCCCAAAACCAACCCGCCCCCGTCATCATCAAACAATCCGGCGGCAGAGGGCTGGCAGTAGGCGCGCTGGTGCTGGCGCTGCTGGGTTTGGGCGCAAGCGGCTTTTTGTTTGTACAAGGACAAAATGTCTTGAAAAACCAAGAGCTTTCGTTTAACCAAAAGCTCGATAAAGCCGCCCTGGGCGAATCTGAAAACGCTTTACTCCTGAAAGACCATTTAAACCGCCAAACCGCCATCCAAGCCGAATTGGAGCGCTTGGGCAAAGCCCAAATGGCAAACAGCGAACAAATCCTGTTGACGCAAAAAGCGTATCAGGAGCTGACCAAAGGACGCGTCAACTGGCTGGTTGACGAAGCGGAAACCATGTTGAACCTCGCCTCGCAGCAACTGCTGTTGTCAGGAAACGTACAAGGCGCGGCGGCGGTGTTGGAACACATCGACAGCCGCCTGAGCCGCTTCGACCAGTCCGAACTGCTGCCCATCAAACAAGCCGTCAGCCATGATTTGGCGGCATTGAAAAACCGTCCGTATGTCGATATTTCCGGCACGGCGTTGCGTCTCGACCGCTTGGAAACCGCTGTTTCCGGTCTACCGCTGGTGTTGGACGGCGTATTGCAGCCGGGCGAGCAGGCACCAAGCAACGGCGCATCTTCAGGCTCTTGGTGGCAAAATGCTTGGGACAAATCTTTGGTTGCGCTGAAAGGGCTGGTTGAAGTCCGCCGACTCGACAATAAAGACGCGATGCTGCTTTCGCCCGAACAGGCGTATTTTGTCCGCGAAAACCTACGCCTACGCCTTTTGGACGCGCGTACTGCGTTGTTGCAGCACAACGGCGAAGTTTATCAAAGCGATTTGAACTACGTCGAAGCCGCGGTCAGACAATACTTTGACGGCAAATCACCCGCGACGCAGGCATGGTTGAAAGAATTGTCAGAATTGAAAGCACTGGAAGTGCGCATGATTTCAGACGACAGTTTGAAAGCCAGTCTCAGCGCAGTCCGCGCTTATCAAGACGGCACACGCGCTCCGATCACGCTGCCTGAGCCTGTAACTTCCGCCGCGTCCGCGCCTCTGCCTTCCGCTGCTTCGGAAGCTGCCACTCCTCAAACCGCCGCGCCGGTAAATGAAACTGCTTCCGCACCGAAAACCGCATCGGCTCCGAAGGCTCCCCATCCTGCCAAAGCAAGACCCGCTCCTGCGCAGAAACCCGCCCCTGCCGCTCAAACAGACGCGAAACCTTTAGAAGCTCCGGCGCTGCCTTCCGAGGCTAAGCCGCAAAACATTCCCGAGCCGGAAAAGAAAGCCGCTCCTGAAAAACAAAGCCGTCCTGCCGCCGATGTTGAGACCAAAGGAGGCCGCGCATGAAAGCTGTCGTCTGGATTGTCGTTTTATTCGCTGCCGCAGTCGGTATCGTCCTAACTTCCGGTGTTTACACGGGTAATGTCTATATCGTTGTCGGACAAGTCATGATGCGGGTCAACCTGCACGCCTTTATCTTAGGGCTGGTCCTTTTTGTCGTTGCCCTATATTTCCTGATCAAATTCATCGTCGGCCTGATGAACATCCCCGCCCGTATGCAGCGTTTCGGTACGGCGCGCAAAGGCCGTCAGGCAGCCGTCGCTTTGAACAGCGCAGGTTTGGCGTTTTTTGAAGGCCGCTTTGAAAAAGCGGAGCAAGAAGCCGCCAAAGTATTGGAAAACAAAGAAGCCGGCGACAACCGCAACCTTGCGCTGATGTTAGGCGCACACGCCGCCGACCAAATGGAAAACTTCGAACTGCGCGACCACTACCTGAAAGACATCGAAAAACTGCCGAACAAACAGCAGCTTTCCCGCTATCTGTTGTTGGCGGAATCCGCACTCGGCCGCCGCGATTATCCGACCGCCCTGGAAAATCTGAACGCCGCCGCGCGCATCCATCCCAACCTGTCCCGCCTCGCCCGCCTGCAACTGCGTTATGCCTTTGACCACGGCGATGCGGAGGATGTGTTGGCGAAATCCGAAAAACTGATGAAAGTCGGCGCGATTAACGATTTTGAAGCGGAACAATACCAAAGCTGGGCATACCGCCGCCTATTGGCGGAAGCATCAGACGCAGCTCGTCTGAAAACCTGTCTGAAGCGCATTCCCGAGACACTCAAGGCGGACGAATTGTGTGTCGCCATTGCCGAAAAATACGAGCGTCTCGGACTCTATACCGAAGCCGTCAAATGGGTGCGCCACTACTATCCGCAAAACCGCCGTCCCGAGCTTTTGGAAGCCTTTGTTGAAAGCGTCCGCTTCTTTAACGAACGCGGCCAACAAAAAGCCATCGACCTTGCCGATTCTTGGCTGAAAGACAAACCCGACGACGCACCGCTCTTGATGTACCTCGGACAGCTTGCCTACGGCCGCAGCCTGTGGGGCAAGGCGCAAAGTTACCTCGAAGCCAGCATCGCCCTGCAACCGAGCATCGCCGCCCGCCTCATGCTCGCGCGCGTACTCGACGAAACCGGACAACCGCAAAAAGCTCAGGAACAGCGGAAGTTGGTTTTGGAAGCCGTCTCCGATGACGAACGCCACGCAGCGTTGGGGCAGCATAGCTGAGTTTGGGAAACATCTTTATCTATCCCCCTTTTCAGACGACCTTTCATTGCGGAAACCGCCGAAAAGGTCGTCTGAAAACCGTTTTCCTTTCCCGTTTTACAAACAAACCGAAAGCCCCACATGACCTCTTTGAAAAACGACACCTTCCTCCGCGCCCTGCTCAAACAGCCCGTCGAATACACGCCGATTTGGATGATGCGTCAGGCGGGGCGTTATCTGCCCGAATACAAAGCCACGCGCGCGAAAGCGGGCAGCTTCCTCGATTTGTGTAAAAACACCGAATTGGCAACTGAAGTTACCATCCAACCTTTAGAACGCTTCGATTTGGACGCGGCGATTTTGTTCTCCGACATCCTGACCGTCCCTGACGCAATGGGCTTGGGACTATATTTTGCCGAAGGCGAAGGCCCGAAATTCGAACGCGCCTTGCAACACGAAGCCGACATCGCCAAGCTGCAAGTTCCCGATATGGAAAAACTGCAATACGTTTTCGACGCGGTAACTTCCATCCGCAAAGCATTGGACGGCTGCGTACCGCTTATCGGCTTCTCCGGCAGCCCGTTCACGCTCGCCTGCTACATGGTAGAAGGCGGTAGCAGCAAGGAATTTCGCACCATCAAAACCATGATGTACTCGCGTCCCGATTTGCTGCACAAAATCCTCGACACCAACGCCCAAGCCGTTACTGCCTACCTCAACTCCCAAATCAACGCAGGCGCGCAGGCGGTGCAAATTTTCGATACTTGGGGCGGTGTCCTGAGCGACGCGGCGTTTAAAGAATTCAGCCTCAAATACATCCGCCAAATCGTTGCCGGATTGAAACGCGAAAGCGAAGGCAGACGCGTTCCCGTCATCGTGTTTGCCAAAGGCGGAGGACTGTGGCTGGAAAGCATGGCGGAAATCGGCGCAGACGCATTGGGCTTGGACTGGACGTGCAACATCGGCGAAGCACGCCGCCGCGTCGGCAACCAAGTCGCCCTGCAAGGCAACTTCGACCCGTTTGCCCTCTTCGGTACGCCGGAATCCATCCGCACCGAAGTCGCGCGCATCCTTGCCGACTTCGGACACGGCAGCGGTCATGTCTTCAACCTCGGACACGGCATCAACCAACACGCCGACCCCGAACACGCAAAAATCTTAGTCGATACCGTACACGAACTGTCGCGCCAATATCACGCCTGATTGAGCGCGTAACGTAAAAGGTCGTCTGAAAACGAAAAACACCCGCTTATCGGTGTAAACTCGTTTTTCAGACGACCTTTGTATATACTCATCATCTGAACCTTGCCGCCTCAAACAAGTCAGATTCAAAAATACATCCGCTTCCGCCATTCCTCCACCGCCTATCGAACATGACCTTTTTAAAAGACATCACCTGGACAGAAATCTTCATTTTCGCCCACACCTGCGCCGCGCTCGGCTGCGTCTTGCGTGTGTTGTACAAACAAAAAAACATCGGCTCCACCTTCGCCTGGCTGATTATCCTCTTCCTTTTCCCCGTCTTCGGCACCATCGCCTACCTGCTTATCGGCGAGCCACGACTCGGTACGGCGCGTGCGAAGCGCACGGGCGAGATGAACCGCTTTTACCAAAGCTTCGCCGAAACCTACCTCTCCGAGATCTACCTCGGCGTCGGCGACAACGTCAAATCCCGTTATCACGGCATCAGCAGAGTCGCCGCCAAAGGCACGGGGCTGGGCGCGACGCGCAACAACGCCATGACGCTGCTGTCCACCACCGATGAAATCATCGACACCATGCTTGCCGACATCCGCGCCGCCCGCCATTCCTGCATGCTCGCCTTCTACATCATCGAACCCGAAGGCAGGATAGAAGAACTGTTAAACGAACTTCTCGCCGCCGCCGACAGAGGTTTGGATTGTGCCATTCTCGCCGACGCCGTCGGCAGCAGCCGCTTTTTCGACAGCGGCTGGGTAGAAACCCTGCGCGAAGCCGGCATAGAAGTCCACGCCTCATTACCCGTCGGCGTCTGGCGCACTTTCTTTACCCGCACCGACCTGCGCAACCACCGCAAAATCCTCGTCATCGACAGCAAAATCGGCTACACCGGCAGCTTCAACCTCGTCGATCCCCGTTTCTTCAAAAAAGATTCCGGCGTCGGCGAATGGGTGGACGTCATGATGCGCTGTACCGGCCCGCTGGTACTCGAACTCTCCGCTGTCTTCTTTGCCGACCTCGCCGTCGAAACCGACGAAAACCTCGAAGGCGTACAACAATATCTGACACAGGCACAAGAGCGCATTCCCGAAATCCTTCCCGAAAAAATGCAACAGGGCGACATCGTCGCCCAAGTCATCCCCTCCGCGCCTGAACAAGGCAGCCACGTCATTTACGAAACCATCATCAGCGCAATTTACGCCGCCACCAAACAAATCACCATCACCACTCCCTATTTCGTCCCCGACGAACCCCTCCTGATGGCATTGACCATCGCAGCCAAACGCGGCGTCAAAGTTACCCTGATCCTGCCCGCCAAAGTCGATTCCCTCATGGTGCGCTACGCCTCCCGCGCCTACTACCCCATGCTGCTCGACGCAGGCGTCAAAATCGCCATGTTCGAAGGCGGGCTGCTGCACGCCAAAACCATGACCATAGACGAAGATTACGCCCTCTTCGGCACGGTCAACATGGACATGCGCAGCTTCTTCCTCAACCTCGAAATCAGCCTCGCCATCTACGACCGCGACATCACCAAACAAATCTGCAACCTCCAACGCGACTACCTCAAAAACAGCAGCTACATCACCGTCAAAGCATGGCAGCAACGCTCCAAATTCCGCGGGCTGATAGAAAACACCGTCCGCCTGATGAGTCCGCTGTTATAAGCAGGCTTACCGTTCACACAAGACCAAAGGTCGTCTGAAAAGCTTGGAAACCTTTTCAGACGACCTTTTTTGTTTAGATAACAGTTGTCAGCCCAAAGACAGATAGATAATATAAACCGAATATTTTTCATCTCGCCCGCGCCCTGTAAACGAATATTCCCGGGCTTGGTGCTTGTAAAATTTGAGTCAAAAGGCAAACAACAATGAAAAAGACTTGGAACCAAATACTTGAATCAGCGCAACCCGTAGTTGATTTTTTGTCATCAGACAGTTTCTTTTCCCGTCCTTATGACGGCGATCGT
>JUNU01000043.1 GCA_001067655.1 Neisseria lactamica | reverse complement strand
CTTCAGCACCTTAGAGAATCGTTCTCTTTGAGCTAAGGCGAGGCAACGCCGTACGGGTTTAAAGTTAATCCACTATAAAAGGGTATCCGCGTAAAGCCGCCAACTGCCTTACGGTACGCCATGATACCGAACGGCAGTATCAATAATAAACACAACAGCAAACATTTCGGAGGCTATATGTCAATTTTGTTTTTAAATTTAATCATGATCATCAGTTTGGTATCCATCGTCGCACTCGCCGCAGTCTGGATGGGGGAGCCCAAATTGTAATACCGATCAAAGGTTGACTGACGAACGCAGTCGGTTTTCTAAAAAGATCGTCTGAAAACAAAAGAATAGCACGGTTTAAACCCGCTACCTTTGTTTTCAGACGACCTTTTTGGCATGAGTCCTTTATTTGTCGTCAACCCGCGATAACGCGCTTTACCGCCTGCACCATATCGGCAACCGCGTTTTCCGCGGTATGCAGGTAAAGGGCGGGTTCGACGAGTTCCAATTCGTTGAGCAGCAACCTGTCGCCGATCAGCGTCCCGTCTATGCGGGCGTATGCCGGTATTTCAGGCAGCATGTCCAATATCTGCCGTGCGGTTTCGACTGCTTTTCCCGGCGGCGCGGCGGGGCTGACGGTGACTCTGTAGGCGGAATTGGCGCGCCATTCGCCTTGGGACGGCATACGCAGTACGGCATGGCTGAAATGCCCGTCAAAAAACACCAGCGAAGTTTCGCCCGCCGTTTCGATTTCGCGGATATAAGGCTGGACGATGACGCCTTGCGGATAATCCTCCGCCTTCAACGACACTTCTCCCACCCTGATTTTTGCCACGCCGCGCCCGCTCTGCCCGATAACGGGTTTGACCACCGCTTCCCGCCAGCCCCGACTCTCTAAAACTTCTTCCAATTTTTCTTTTTCAGACGACGTCTGCACGCTCGGAATCACGTCCGCTCCCCATTCTGCCAAATCGCACAAATAGCGTTTGTCCATGTTCCAACGCATCAGCCCGACGGGGTTGATAAACCTTTGCCCGCCCGCTTCCGCTTCGAGCAGCCACTGCCCAAACGCTTCAGGCTCCGCTGCATAATCCCATGCGCACAAAGGCAGGATAAAGGCGGATTTCGGGCGGTTTTGCCAAGGCGCGAAGGCGGTGGGTATGCCGTCCCGTGTCAGCGCGTCCGCCAACGGCAGCAGGTTGGACGGCGGTTCGGGATAGGCGAGGCAGGTGGTAATCGTCAGCATGGCGGACTTTCAAAAAATGAAATGACAGAATATTGACAAGAGGTTATGTCTTTGCTTGATGTTTCAGACGACCTTTTATCGGGCAAACGGCAGGCGTTGTCTAAACAATAAACACCATCACGCTTGCAATAAAAACTTCCCTGAATAACGGAACTTTTCCGTTTATTTTAAATCCATTAGGCTCGCATTAAAAATAAGAAAGATTCTTATTTATATATAAATTATATATAACATTATTTATTACAAGGATTTTACTCTAATGAAACTTTCGCGCTTCTCCTCCCTTGTCCTTGCCGCTGCATTGGCATTCGGCACTGCCGCCGCCCATGCCAAACCGGTTCAAATTACCGATGTCAACGGCCGCAAAGTAACCGTCGATCTGCCCGCCAAACGCGTGGTTTTGGGCTTTTATTATCAAGACTACATGGCCATCGGCGGTAAAGACGCGCTGAATAATGTGGTCGGTTTCTCCAAAGCGGTTTGGTCCGACTGGGCGCCGCCGAGCTGGGCGGCGTTCAGCAAAGCCGTGCCCAAGTTGAACCAGCTTGCCGATGTGGGCGAAGTGGAAGTCGGCACGTTCTCCGTTGAAAAAGTATTGGCATTGAAGCCCGATTTGCTGATTTTGGCGGACTGGCAGTATAAAGCTTTGGGTTCAGACCTTGACCGCATCAACAAGGCGGGTATTCCGATTGTGGTGTTGGACTACAACGCGCAAACGGTCGCCAAACACGTCCAATCGACCAAACTTATCGGCACGCTGACCGGCCAGCAGCAAAAAGCGGACAAGCTGGCGGCGGACTACAAACGCATCGCCGACACCATCCAAGCGCGCGTGAAAAAAGCCAATCTGCCCAAGCCTAAAGTGTATATCGAGTTCGGCAACAAAGGCCCTGCGGAACACAGCGTAACCTTCGGCAAGAGTATGTGGGGTTCGATGGCGACGCTGGTCGGCGGCAACAATATCGCCGCTTCTTCTGTCGAGTTTTACGGCCCGATCAATCCTGAAAAAGTCCTCGCCGCCAAACCCGACGTCATCGTGATTACCGGCCGCGAAACCGAATTGAAGAAAAGCCCGACCGCCATGGTGATGGGCTGGGGTATTCCAAAAGCGGAAGCGGAAAAACGCTTGGCAGGCTTTGCCAAACGCGCCGGCTGGGCCAACCTGCCTGCGATTAAAAACAACCGCCTCTACGCCGCCTACCACGCCAACTCGCGCACGCTGTCCGACGGCGCATCGATTCAGTTTATGGCCAAAGCGATTTATCCGCAGTTGTTTAAGGATTTCAACCCTGAGAAGACCTATATGGACTTCTACCGCCAAAACCTGCCTGTTGTACCAAATGGTACATTCTACCTGTATCCGAAAGGGCAATAAGGCGGGCTTCTGGGTTTCAGACGACCTTTTTATGCGAAAGGTCGTCTGAAAGCAGCGTGGGTTTTGTACAGAACCGTAGCGTGGGCTTTGCCCACGGATAGCGTTTACAGAAATGATGGCGAACGGTATGGGGTTTCCCTCGGTATGGGGTTTCCCTATTTTCGTGGGCGAAGCCCACGCTACGAATTCCTGTCGTGCCGAGTGGTAAGTTTTACCTGTATCCAAAAGGGCAATAAGGCTGGTTTGCAGGTTTCAGACGACCCTTTTATGCGAAAGGTCGTCTGAAAGCAGCATGGGTTTTGTATAGAACCGTAGCGTGGGCTTTGCCACGGATAACGTTTGCGGAAATGATGGCGAACGGTATGAGGTTTTCCATGTTTTCGTGGGCGAAGCCCACGCTACGACTTTCCGTCTTGTTGAATGGGAAGCTTCAGGTGGGTTTGACTGTTTTGGCCCTCTCCCTAACCCTCTCCCGCGGGGAGAGGGAACAAATGGCAGAGAATCACAGCAATGGTCGGACTTTACCCTCTCTCCGTGGGAAAGAGAACAAATTGCAGGGAATCACAACAATAGTTGAAGTTCAGTCATCCGATTCCCTCTCCCCGTGGGAGAGGGCTAGGGAGAGGGCAAAGCCGTTTGGAACGCCGTTATCCCGATTTTCAAAAAAACCACCCTTCAAAACGGATACAGACAAAAGAGATTGTCGGGCATGGATGTCCGACCTTGTTCCTTAATTTCAAAGGCTTAAAAAATGAATGATTCGGTTGTCGCCGAGATTGTGAAAAACCAGCGCAAGTTGGAAGGCAAGCGTTGGTTGATTGTTTTGATGTTTTTAATCATCGCATCGGTCAGCTTCTTATTCGACATCGCCACCGGTCCGGCGATGACGGACACGCTGCCTGTCGGCGAAGTGGTCAATGTTTTGCTGGGCAAACCCGAAGTCGATGAAATGAACCGCCTGATTGTGATGGATCTGCGCCTGCCGATTGCGGTGATGGCGCTGGTGGTCGGTGCGGCTTTGGGTGTCGGCGGAGCGGAGATTCAGACGCTGTTGAACAATCCGATGGCCAGCCCTTATACGCTGGGTTTGGCGGCGGCGGCGGGTTTGGGCGCGTCGGTGGTGATTGCGTTCGGCGGTTTCGGGCTGCCTGAAACGGTCGCCGTTCCCATCGGCGCGTTTGTGATGACCATGCTGGCTTCGGGCATCTTGTTTCTGTTTGCCTCGGCACGCCGCTTCAATTCGGCGATGCTGGTGTTGGTCGGGATTGCGCTGTTGTTTCTGTTTCAGTCGATTTTGTCGCTGATTCAATTTATCGCCGCGCCTGAGATTTCACAGCAGATTTTGTTTTGGCTGTTTGGCAGTTTGAACAAAGCAACTTGGGAAACGGTCATCGTTACGGCGGCGGTTACGGCGGTATGCGTGCTGCTGCTTTCACGCGATGTGTGGAAGCTGACTGCGCTGCGCTTGGGCGAAGAACGCGCCGTCGGGCTGGGCATCAATCTGCAACTTTTGCGCCTGAAAACGCTGGTGCTGGTGGCGGTGATGACGGCGACGGCAATCAGTTTCGTCGGCGTAATCGGCTTTATCGGACTGGTCGCGCCGCATGTGGCGCGGATTCTGCTCGGTGAGGACCAACGCTTTTTCCTGCCCGGCGCGATGCTGACAGGGGCGGCGTTTTTATCGGTCGCCAGCGTGTTGTCCAAGGTGATTATCCCGGGTGCGCTGTTTCCGGTGGGGATTGTTACCGCGTTTGTCGGCGTACCGTTTTTCTTTTGGATTGTATTGTCCAAGCGGTAAGTTTTTTCGGACGGTCTTTTGTTGCGACGGGGTCGTCTGAAACTGTTTTTTTATTTTACAGAGAGAACCAATGAAACCTATTTGCCGTATTTTAACCGCTGCCTTGTTCAGTCTTGCCGTGCAGGGTGTTTGTGCCGAAGTGAAAACGCTTACCGACGTACGCGGGCGCGAAGTGCGGGTCGATGTGCCTGCCAAACGTGTGGTGCTGGGCTTTTATTATCCTGATTATATTGCCGTATCCGGTGTCGATAAATTTGACAATGTGGTCGGTATTTCGCGCGAATTTTGGGAGAAATTCAACTCCGGCAGTTGGTCGCTCTACCGCGCCAAAATCCCTTCGCTGCAAAACATCGGCGACATCGGCAATGTGAACGCCGGTACATTTTCGTTTGAGAAAACCTTGGCAATGAAACCCGATGTGGTGGTGTTGGCGGATTGGCAGTATGACGTGTTGAAAGAAGAAATGCCGCGTTTCGAAAAAGCCGGCATTCCGGTGGTTGTGGTCGATTTCAATGCGCAAACGGTCGAACGCCATACCGCCAGTGCCAAACTTTTCGGCGAAATCGCCGGTACGCCGGAGCGTGCAGGGCAGATTGCCGGCGAATACGCCCAAGGCATAGCCGACATTCAAAAACGCGTGGCCGAAGCGGGCAAGCCCAAGCCGAAAATCTATATCGAGTTCGGAGACAAGGGTCCTGCCGAACATAGCTTTACTTTCGGCAAAAATATGTGGGGTGCGATTGCCGATACAGTGGGCGGCGACAATATTGCCGCAGCCTTCATCAAAGACTGGGGGGCGATTAATCCCGAGCAGTTTCTTGCCGCCAAGCCCGACGTTGTGATTATTTCCGGCACCGAAGCCGGACTGAAGCAGCCGGCGGCAATGGCGATGGGCATCGGCATCGAAGCCGCCGAAGCGCAAAAACGCTTACAGGGTTTCATCCGGCGTGCCGGTTGGGCGGAAATTCCCGCTGTCCGAAACGGCCGTGTGTTCGGCATTTACCATACTGCTTCGCGTTCGCTTTCCGATTTGGCATCCGCCCAATTTATCGCCAAAGCGTTGTATCCCGAAGCCTTTGCCGATGTGAATCCGGAAGAGACCTACCGTGAATTCCACCGTAAATACCTGCCGGTCGAGCCGAAGGGTACTTTCTTTATCCGTTTGGGTTGCGACGGTTTGGAAGACTGCAACAAACAAGCGGCTGCCGACACTGTTGCGGCATCAGCCGAAACCGTCGCCGAACCGTCACTATGGCAACGTATTAAAAACTGGTTTGCCGCCCTCTTTGCTTAAAGGTCGTCCAAAATGCTCCGACTGGAAAACGTACATATCCGACGCGGCGATTATGTGGTCGCCGACAGTATCGATTTGACGCTGGAACAAGGCAAAGTCTATTCCGTGCTCGGCCCGAACGGTACGGGCAAATCCTCGCTGATGAAAACGATTTTCGGCGAAGTGGCGCACAAAGGCACCATCCGCTACGGCGACGAAGCGTTGAGCAAAATCCACCTGCAAAGCTGGCGCAAACGCATAGGCTATATGCCGCAGGACACCGCCGCCGAAGCCTCACTGACCGCGCTGGAAGTCGTGTTGCTCGGCCGCATGGACGCGCTGCACATGCACGTCGGCGACGAGCTGCTGCACGAAGCCGCAAGTATCATGGCGGAGCTGGGCATCGGCCATCTGGCGCACCGCGACGTCATGTGGCTTTCCGGCGGACAGCGGCAGCTCGTCATGTTTGCCCAAGTCATGCTGCGCCGCCCCGAAATCCTGATGCTGGACGAACCGGTCAGCGCGCTGGATATGCACCACCAGTTGAACCTCTTGGAGCGCGTGGTGCAATACACGCACGAACACAATCTGGTTACGCTGATGGTCTTGCACGATTTGAGCCTCGCCGCGCAGTTTTCAGACGGCGTGATTCTGCTCGGCGAAGGCAAAGTACAGGCGCAGGGCGCGCCGCAGGACGTGTTGCAGGCGGACATGATAGGCAGGCTGTACAAAGTGGACATCGAACTTTTATACGACAGCAAAGGCCTGCCCGTTATCCGCCCGATGCGGCAGAGTGCGTAACTTAACCGCCCCTGAAATGTCGGATTTGAGCATCCGGCCTGCGATCTCCCTGCAACTTATCCCCTCTCCCGCGGGAGAGGGTTAGGGAGAGGGCTTACCTCTTCGACTCATCAGCCCGCCCCATATTTTTTTATCCTTAGAAAGGACTCCTCCATGAAAAAATCCCTCTTCCTCCTGATGCTGACCGCTTCCCTCGGCGCATACGCCGCCAACCACGAAGTCAAAATGCTCGACAACGGCAAAGACGGCAGCATGGTGTTCGAACCCGGCTACGTTAACGCCAAAGTCGGCGACACCGTAACCTTCAAAGCCGCCAACAAAGGCCACTGGGTGCAAAGCAAAGCCCTGCCCGACGGCGTTGCCGACTTCCTGTCCGAAGATGGCAAAGACTTCACCCTCAAACTCGACAAAGAAGGCGTGTACGTCTATACCTGCCCGCCGCACCGCATGATGAACATGAGCGGCGTGATCCAGGTCGGCAAACCGGTGAATAAAGCCAAAGCGCAAGCCGTTGTGGACGAACTGGAAAACCGCGCCATGCAGAGCAAGGGTCGTCTGAAAAAATACATGCAGCAGGTCAAATAAACCGCCGCACAAACAAAAGGTCGTCTGAAACCGTTTTCCGTTTTCAGACGACCTCTTTAGTTTTAGACGATGACCTCATTCCCCTTCCGCCGAAATCTTCTCGTTCAGGAAATCGATAAAACTGCGCACCTTCGCGCTCAAAAACGCCCTGTCCACATAAACCGCGTTTAATTGCTCGGTCCGCACCCGATATTCCGGCAGCAGGCTGACCAACCTGCCTTCCTTCAAATCCTGTCTGGCAGACCACAGCGGCTGATAGGCGATGCCCGCGCCCGCCCTGACCAATTCGCGTATCATCAGCGTATTGTCGCTTTGAATCACCGGATTGAGCGTCAGAATACTTTTTTCGCCCGTTTCCCGATGGGTGATTTCCAAATTGCGCTGGTCGGTGTAGGTCGGCAGGATGGCGGGATGGCGCATGACCTCTTCGGGCGTTTGCGGTTTGCCGTGTTTCGCCAGATATTCGGGCGAGGCAAGCAGGACGAATTGGATTTGCGCCAGCGGCTTGACGATAAGCGACGGCGACAGGGTTTTTGCCACGCGCAAGGCGAGGTCGAAGCCTTCGGCAATCAAATCGACGTGGCGGTTGTCGAGCACCAAATCGAGCGTGACTTCGGGATAGCGTTCGCGGTATTCCGCCAGCCAAGTGCCGATTAAATTGCCCGCAAACCAAAGCGGCATGGTCACGCGCAACATGCCCTGCGGCGTGTCCGCCCCGCCTGCCGCCTTTTGCGCGGCAGTGTCTAGCGTATCGAGCGCGTAGCTGCATTGGCGGTAGTATTCTTCGCCCGCTTCGGTCAGGTGGAGGTTGCGGCTGTTGCGGTGCAGCAGTTTGGCCTTAATCGTATTTTCCAGATGGCTGACGTGTTTGCTCGCCATCGCGGTGGAAATATCAAGCTGCTCAGCGGCGCGGGTGAAGCTGCCGCTTTGGACGACTTGGCGGAAAACTTTGAGGCTGAACAGGGTATCCATGTTTTCTTTTAGGGAAACGTTGTATCAATAAAAGAAGTATATATCTACCGGCAGTAATTATCTATACTGCACAGATAAGATTAGTTTTCATTTAAACCCCGCATTTTGATAAGGAGAACCCCATGTCTGCAACCTGCACCCGTATCCAACCTATTTTATTGTCTGTTTTGCGTATCGTAACTGCCTACCTCTTCCTCCTGCACGGTACGTCGAAATTTTTCGGCTTCCCGACATCCATGGGCGGCGGCTCGCCCGAAGGCTTGATGTTGGTGGCAGGCATTTTGGAAATCGTCGGCGGCATCCTGTTGATTCTCGGACTGTTTACCCGTCCCGCCGCCTTCATCCTGTCCGGTCAGATGGCGGCTGCCTATTTCATGGCACACGCCTCCCAAGGTTCGGCGCTGTTCCCGCTTGCCAACGGCGGCGAATCGGCAGTCTTGTTCTGCTTCGTATTCCTCTATCTCGCAGCAGCCGGCGGCGGCTCATTGGCATTGGACAATATGTTCAGCAAAGACAAATCCTGATAGACCCAAAGGTCGTCTGAAAACAAGCAAAGCGGGTTTTACGAATAGATTTCTAAACCCGCCAACCGATTAAACATCAATCAAAGGAAAAACAACATGACTTATCAAACCTTGCAACAAGCGGCAGAAACCCGCCGTTCCATTTACGCGCTGAATAAAAACCTGCCTGTCAGCAACGAAGAAATCAGCGAAATCGTCAAACACGCCGTCTTACACACGCCTTCTTCCTTCAACTCGCAATCCACCCGCGTCGTCGTCCTCTTCGGCGAAGAACACGGCAAAGTGTGGCAATTCGTTGAAGACGCATTGCGTGCCATCGTGCCTGCCGAACAATTCGAGCCGACCGCGCAAAAATTAAACCTGTTCAAAGCAGGCGCGGCGACCATTTTGTTCTTCGAAGACCAAAACGTCGTCAAAGGCCTGCAAGAGCAGTTCCCTTCTTATGCCGCCAACTTCCCCGTTTGGGCGGACCATGCGAACGCGATGACGCAATACGCCGTCTGGACAACGCTTGCCGCCGCAGGCGTGGGCGCGAACCTGCAACACTACAACCCGCTGCCCGACGCCGCCATCGCCAAAGAGTGGAACCTGCCCGAAAGCTGGCTTCTGCGCGCGCAAATGGTTATCGGCGGCATCGAAGCACCTGCCGGTGAAAAAGCCTTCGAGCCTGTGGAAAACCGTTTGAAAGTGTTCGGCGCATAATTGCCCGTCAAACAGAAAAAGGTCGTCTGAAAACCAATTTAGGTTTCAGACGACCTTTTGGTCAAATGGGCAAGGCTCAGGATAAACCAATCCGCAGCGTGGGCTTTGCCTGCGATCTCCCACCGAACATCCGAATCCAATCATCTCTGTTCATTCGTGGGTAGAACCCACGCTACGGTCAGCTCGGTTTTTAATCAGCATTATGAACCGTCATTCCCGCGCAGGCGGGAATCCATTGGAAATTTTAAGAAACAGATATTTAAAAAACAGTTTCCAAAATTCAAAAGTGGATTCCCGCCTACGCGGGAATGACGACATGAGTATTTTTGATTTGAGTTGACGCATTCGGTATGGGAAGCAGTTGAATAGTTGAGGCAACGAATCCAAAGGTCGTCTGAAAATCAAGTATTCCGGTTTTCAGACGACCTTTCCGTCAAATGGGCATAGACTTGGGACAAACCGAACCCGTAGCGTGGGCTTTGCCCACGACCTTTCGCCCACTCTCTGCAATCCTTCTATAATAGGGTTCCCACCCAACCCCATATTTCGGGAAAGTCCAGTCCCGAGAAAGGACATCTCATGACCGCCCTGCAAACCATCGCCGAACACCTTACCCGACACCGCCAAACCGTCACCTGCGCCGAATCCTGCACCGGTGGTCTGTTGGCGGGCGCGTTCACCAGCATTGCGGGCAGCTCGCAATGGTTTCATCAAAGTTTCGTCACTTACAGCAACCAAGCCAAAGAAGAACGCCTCGGCGTCATGCCCGACACGCTGCTGCAACACGGCGCGGTCAGCCGCGAAACCGTATACGAAATGGCGCGTGGTGCCAAAGCTGTCGCCCAAGCCGACTACGCCCTCAGCATTTCCGGCATCGCAGGCCCGGGCGGCGGCAGCGCGGCGAAACCGGTCGGCACGGTTTGGTTTGGTTTGTCCACGCCGACCGAATCATTGGAACAAATGCAAGTTTTCAGCGGCGACCGCAAAGCCGTCAGAACACAGGCCGTCGAGTTTGCCCTGAATCTTTTGGCGAAACACTTAGCCTGAGCGGTTTTGTCGGCTGCGAATCCGTTGGCTTTTGAAAATCCGACGTGTGCAGCTTCCGCATACGGCAACATAAAAAAGCAGGGATGCCATCACACACCCCTGCTTTTTGATTTTCAGACGACCTTAAAACCTTGTACCCAAGCTGATGTGCCAGCGGAGTTTCTTGTCTTGGTGTCCGTAGGCAAGGTCGAAGGAGAACGGGGCGACGGGGCTGAACCAGCGCACGCCGAGGCCGGTGCCGTGTTTCATGCTCATGCGTTTGAAGTTGCCTGCGGCGTCGCCGACATCGTGGAAGACGGCGCCGGATACGCTTTTGGTAATCGGGAATTGGTATTCGAGGCTGCCGACCAGTAATGCCCTATCGGGGAGGACGGAATTGTTCGGACCTGCCAGACCGATGCTGTCGAGTTCGTAACCGCGGATAGAAGATGCGCCGCCGGTGCGGAACATTAAACTGGAAGGCACGTCTTTGCCTTCGCGGGTGTAAACGTAGCCTGCCTGTCCGCGGACGATGAAGGTACCGAGTTTTTTGTTTTCAGGCGTGTAGAAATAGCCTGCGCGGGCGGTGGCGCGCGCCATGGCGGTGGATGAAAGGAGCTTGCCCAGCGTTACGCCGACTTTGCCGTCGAGGTAGTAGCCGTTTTCGGGACGCAGTTCGGTTTCGATGTTTTGGCGTTTCCACGAGGCGGTCAGCATGGTGGCGTGGCTGCGGCCGAGGTCGTAATTGGTATCGGGGACTTTGCGGTCTTCGGTAATAAATTCGATACCGAGACGCGATTCGATGCCGTTGCGGTCGCGTACGCGCCAGATGCCGCTGGTCAGGGCGCGTTTTTCAAGGTTTTGGGTGGTCGAGCGGTTGTAGGACGTGTTGGTCGTCCAGTACTTGCCTTCGCTGTTGCGCGGCTGGCTGATACCGGCGGCAAGGGTGGTTTCGTATTTGTCCATGTCCCAAACGACAGAGCCGATGTAGCCTTTGTTGAAGAGGTTGTAGTAGTCGTAACCGATACGTCCGCCGAGACCGTATTCGGAATCGTAGCGGATACCGGTTTCGAGTTTGTGGCGTTTGACTTCGGTGACGTTGACTTTGACGGGCACGCGGTCGCCTTGGAGCCGGTCGAAGTCGGCTTGGACGGATGCGCCGGAGTAATGTCCGTTTTGTTCGAGCGCTTGTTGGAAGTCGAGCAAGAGGTCGAGATCGTAAGGCGCGCCGGGTTTGAAGCGTGCCAGACCGGCGACGACGTTGTCGGGATAGCGGCGGGTGCCGGTGATTTCAAAATCGCCGAAATA
This sequence comes from Neisseria lactamica, assembly GCA_001067655.1. Classification (GTDB taxonomy): domain Bacteria; phylum Pseudomonadota; class Gammaproteobacteria; order Burkholderiales; family Neisseriaceae; genus Neisseria; species Neisseria lactamica_B. Next base: position 16,780 of record JUNU01000043.1, on the reverse strand, counting down.
AATGGGACGGTTGCTTTCGACGATCACGTTCAGATCGGCGGTGTTGTTGTTGGGATTGACGGTAGCTTGGGTGTTGCTGAGTTTGGCAAGCGGGTATTTTTTACGGGTTACTGCGCTGAGGACGGAGGTTTTGCTGCCGCTCCAGCCGTCTTGGTCGAAGTATTCGCCGACGGGCTGCTGCCAATTGAGCATGGCTTTTTGGTAATACTCGGCAAGGTTGTCGTCTGAAAGGATGTCGCCGAGGATGGCAACGCTGACGTTGTCGATTTTGGTGCGCAGACCGGGATTGACGGCGACGGTGTAGCTCGCACCGTTGTCTTGGACATTGACGCTGCCGTTGAAATAGCCTTTGGTTTTGAGCATGGTTTTGACGTTGTCGGGTGCTTCTTCGGCGAGGAAGCCGACCTGCTCTTTGTCCAACTCTTCGTCCTGCTGCTGGGTAATCAGCGGCAGGTATTCTTCGAGCATGGATTTGACTTCGCTGTTTTTGGTTTCGATTTTGACGGGAAACTTGGGCATCAGTTTGCCTACTTTGTCAGCCTGCTCGGATTGCCCGCCCTGCTTGAAGCCGGGAATCGGTTCGTAGTCTTCGGCACGCGGCAGATCGGCTGCGGCTGCGTGTCCGTAGGCAAGGGCGAGTGAAGCAATCAAAATGGGCGAAGTCAGTCTGGTCATGGCAAAAAATGTTTCAACGACAGAAGAGTTTTAAATTCTACCATTATTTTCAATCGGGTTTAAAACCCGCCCGAGACGGAGGGGTCGTCTGAAAAGGCGGATGCGCCTGCCTCTGTGCGACAGAAGCCAAACACATTAACTCCTTCCAAACCGAAAAATATGGCACAAACTGCCCAATTCTACAAAAAATCAAGCATTTTGCGCCACGATAATCAATTTAATATGTAAACCTACACAATAATTGATATTTTCTTTTAAAATGCAACGTTTCTTAACACATAAAGTAAGAGGACGTATCATGGCAAGTGGTAATCCACTGCTGAACGCAGTCAACCGTATCGGACTTGTCCCGCAAATCATCATCGGTTTGATGTTGGGCGTCTTGGTCGGCTCCATCTCCCCGAAAGTAGGTTTGGGCGCGGGGCTGCTCGGCGAATTGTTCGTCGGCGCATTGAAAGCCGTCGCCCCCGTATTGGTGTTTGTCTTAGTGACCGCCGCGCTGGTGCAATACCGTAAAGGCGGCGAAGCCAAAATCAAACCCATCATTATTCTGTATCTCGTCGGCACATTTGCCGCAGCCGCCGTCGCCGTTGCTGCCAGTATGGCATTCCCGACCGCGCTGGTGTTTAAAGACGTAGCCGCCTCCACCCTCGCACCGCCCTCCGGCATCGTCCAAGTCCTCAAAGAGCTTTTGATGAAGCTCGTGTCCAACCCGATTAACGCCATCGCACAAGCCAACTACATCGGTATTCTCGCATGGGCATTGGTTTTAGGCTCCGCATTGCGCCACCACGGCTCCGACACCACCCGCCAAGTCGTCTCAGACCTCTCCGAAGCCGTTACCACCGTCGTACAATGGGTTATCCGCTTCGCCCCCTTGGGCATTTTCGGACTGGTTTCCCAAACCGTCGCCGAAACCGGCTTTGCCGCCTTCCTCAGCTACGGACGCCTGCTGGCAGTCCTGCTCGGCAGCATGGCATTCATCGCCCTCGTCGTGAACCCGCTCATCGTCTGGTCGCAAACCCGCAAAAACCCTTACGGACTGGTCTTCACCTGCCTGCGCGAAAGCGGACTCTACGCCTTCTTTACCCGCTCCTCCGCCGCCAACATCCCCGTCAACATGGCATTGGCGAAAAAACTCGGCCTACATGAAGACACCTACTCCGTCTCCATCCCGCTGGGCGCAACCATCAACATGGCAGGCGCGGCGATTACCATTACCGTCCTAGCCATGGCGGCCGCCCACACCAAAGGCATCGTCGTCGACTACCCCACCGCCCTGCTCCTGAGCCTCGTCGCTACCGTCGGCGCATGCGGCGCATCCGGCGTTGCCGGCGGCTCGCTGCTGCTGATCCCCGTCGCCTGCAGCCTCTTGGGCATCGACAACGACTTCGCCATGCGCGTCGTCGGCGTCGGCATGATTATCGGCGTTATCCAAGACTCCGCCGAAACCGCCCTCAACTCCTCCACCGACGTACTCTTTACCGCCGCCGCCGACTTAGGCAGCCGCCGCAAAGACTGAAGACTCGGTTGTTTCGCAAAAAGTCAAAAGGTCGTCTGAAATTTCAGACGACCTTTTTTAATCTAAATTATGGATGAGCTTTAAGACATTGCCCCGAAGCTGCCATGTTCAGTTTCATCACTTCAGCTTTACCTTCAGCCTCCGAAACCTGCTTCACATTTGCGCCTCCGACAAAAGCACCCATTTTGATATATTGACGTACGAAATAATGTTTTCCCGCTTCTGTATGTAGCGACAGGCTATTGGTTGAGAACTCCGAAGCAGTCGTTACCATATGCTCTTTACCCCCATCAACTTCCGTGTAGAAGAACACATTTGGCGCAGACGTACCCAAGCAATGACCATCTACCCAAAGATCTTTCTTCAAAGCACCACCAAACACGCCTGAACGATATATGTAAAGTCCTGCCTTACCTTCAGTAGGAGTCTCAAAAGTTTTAGCTTTTGAGGAAACATCTGCATTACCCATCGGTACAGAAGTGACACAGGCGGATAGCATCAAAACGGCTGATACTGCCGCCAGCATTGAAAATTTCATTATATTTCTCTTTCTTTATACATTAACAAAATTGCTGTTGAGCAGGTTAGGTCTAAACTCATAGAGTTACCCCAACCCACCCCAAAAGCTGCAAGAGTTTAATGGATTGCGCCGCGTTCCGCGCTGAAGCTGGTGTTCAAACTTTCCAGTTGCCCGACAATTGCTTCACCTTGGAATGTTGCCTTACCTGCCACTTCTTCTGCTTTTGGCCCGTAAAACTTACCTTCATAGCGGCCTTCTACGGTACGGAACAGAATATTATCCTCACCTGCGGTTGCCCTACCCGAAAAACCGTTGCCTTTAATGTCGGTTTCTTTCAAGGAAATATCGCGACGGAATGCGCCAAGAACCCCTTTATTGATTGCCAAATCTCCACTGATTTTTTTACGTCCAAAGTCGGCATACAGGGTTGAGGTTCCGATATTCGTTACGTTACCAGAAATATTGTCATAACGGCTGGCATTACCCCTATATGTTGCAATACCTGATTTCGGCATATCAGCTGTACCGGTTTCCAAGCCAAAATAGAAAATGTCACGTTTCGGATCTTTAGATACATTGTATGCGGCGGTTAAGGCTTTGGAAAGGGCAAGCCCTGTCAAACCACCGATTTGTCCGACATTTTCATCAATTAACTTCAATACGACACCATCAACAATTAATTGAGTAGCATCAGGTGCTTTTACCAATGCTCCGTTAAAGGTGTACCGGCGGTTGTGTCCTGATAATGTAGCAATTGTGTTCCCGTTGGTGTTTTTGATGTCCAATCCTTCCAATTCCCCTTTGTGGAAATGATTTTTGTCAATAAAGAATCCAGTATTACTTAATTTTTTTTCCGTCGGTTTATCTTGTGTTGACGGCACGATCTCACTGCCTGATGTATTTTCGCTAACTTGTTCGGTTGTTTGTGATGCTTGTTGATCGCTTTCTCTAGAATACTTATTCTCAGAGGATGAACCAGAGCTTACAGTATCAGGATTCACCGTTGGTGTCGGTGCAGCTGTCGGTGTCGTACCACCACCTCCGCCTCCTCCGCAAGCTCCTAATAGAATTGCTGTCGCACAAAGCAAGAAAGATTTTTTCATTTTATATTCCTGTGTTTGAATAGAAGATGTATTGAAAAATGTAATAGCTAGTTATTGCCGACATTTTGCTTTACTAATTAATGCATAAATTTGCAAAGATATGCCATCCAGGATAATATATTTACCGCGTATCCCTTATCAATACCAATTATTATGCTTTAAGACCGTTTATCGGAATAAATTCCCAATTTTAATTACATTCGACTACAAGGAGCCTGTGAATGTCTGTCAACAACAAAATCCGTGCTTTGCGTGAGTTGAACAATTGGTCACAGGAAGATATGGCAGAACGGCTGAATATGTCGAAAAGCAGTTATTCTCGGCTTGAACGGGACGAGAGAAAATTGGATTTAGTAAAGTTGGAAAAGCTGGCAGCAATTTTTAAAATTGATATTGGTGAATTGATTGCTTCAGATGATAAGGAGTTGGTTTTATTAATTGGAACGAACAACAGCAACAATCCCTATTATGGAGCAAATAGGCAGATTACACTTGAACTCGAAAAAATGAAGCTAGGTTTAGAACACAGCCGTGAACTGCTGGCTCACAAGGATTTGCTGCTGGCGCAAAAGGATCGGGAGATTTCAGCTTTGCGGCAGTTGGTGGCACAGCTGCAAAAGTAAATTGTGGAAGAATGAAAAGGTCGTCTGAAAATCCTGTTTTCAGACGACCTTTTGCTGTATGAATTTCGTAAAATTAAGGAATAATCGGAACCTGCCTGTACAGCCGCGTTCCAATTACTTTCATCATTTTAGGATTCGGATGTTCAAAAAAGTCCTTGTTTTTATATTGGTTTTGTTCTTTACCGCCGCGCTTTTGCCGCTGTGGATTATGTGGCGCGATTTTCAGGTGTCGCGGTTGGGTGCGGATACAGTGCGTCCGGCGGATGCTGCGGTCGTGCTTTCGACGCGCTCTTATGAAGGGGGTCGTCTGAATCCTTGTTTGGTGGCGCGCGTTGAGGCGGCTGTCGAGTTGTATCGTGCCGGCAAGGTGAAAAAGCTGGTGATGTCGGGCGGACTCAGCCGTGATTTTCAGTCTGCTTCAGGCAATATGCAGGCAATTGCAGAGAAGATGGGCGTGCCGAAGGCGGACATTATCCAAGAGCGGCGGGCGGAAAATACGTTTGAGAACATTGTGTTCAGCCGCGATTTTATTGAAAACAGCCCGCGCGTCGTCATCGTCAGCGCCGGTTTTCATTTGGCGCGGGCGCGGATGATGGCGGACAAGCAGTGGCTGGGACACGATATTCAGGTGTATGCCGCGCCGTTTTGTTCCGAGCCTTACGGCGGTTATGGTTACACGGTATTGCGGGAATCGGCGGCGTTTGTCAAAAACGCTTTGAAGGGCAGATTGTAGTTTCAGATGACCCTAAGTTAATTAGTCAAATCATGTATAATTGCCAACAATTTGACTGTTTGATTTAACCGTTTGACCGACCTACCGACAGGACTCCGACATGATCAACCCTATCGCTGCACTTTCCCCCCTAGACGGCCGCTACGCCAAATCCGTTGAAGCATTGCGTCCGATTTTCTCCGAATACGGCCTGATGAGGGCGCGCGTCAAAGTCGAATTGAGCTGGCTCAAAGCCCTCGCCGCCGAACCGAAAATCACCGAAATTCCCGCTTTCAACGATTTCACGCTTGCCGAAATCGACAAAGTCATCGAAAACTTTTCATTGGAAGACGCAGCCGCCGTCAAAGCCATCGAAGCGACCACCAATCATGATGTCAAAGCCATCGAATACTGGCTTAAAGAACGCTTTGCCGGTGTACCCGAAGTCGCCGCAGCCAGCGAGTTCATCCACTTCGCCTGCACCAGCGAAGACATCAACAACCTGTCCCACGCCCTGATGCTGCAAGAAGCGCGCGAAACCGTCATCCTGCCCAAACTTGCCGAAATCATCGAAAAACTCACCGGCATGGCGCACGATCTTGCCGCCGTCCCCATGATGAGCCGCACCCACGGTCAGCCCGCCACGCCGACCACCTTGGGCAAAGAAACAGCCAACATCGTGTACCGCCTGCAACGCCAGTTCAAAAACCTTCAGGCGCAAGAATTCCTCGGCAAAATCAACGGCGCAGTCGGCAACTACAACGCCCACATGGTCGCCTATCCCGACATCGATTGGGAAACCCACTGCCGCAACTTCGTCGAAATCAGCCTCGGCCTGACCTTCAACCCTTACACCATCCAAATCGAACCGCACGACTACATGGCTGAATTCTTCCAAACCCTCAGCCGCATCAACACCATCCTGATCGACTTCAACCGCGACGTTTGGGGTTATATTTCATTGGGTTACTTCAAACAAAAAGTCAAAGCGGGCGAAGTCGGCTCTTCCACCATGCCGCACAAAGTCAACCCCATCGACTTTGAAAACTCCGAAGGCAACCTCGGCATGGCAAACGCCGTATTGGGTTTCTTATCCGAAAAACTGCCCGTCTCCCGCTGGCAGCGCGACCTGACCGACAGCACCGTCCTGCGCAACATGGGCGTAGGCGTAGGCTATGCCGTTTTGGGTTTCGCCGCCCATCTGCGCGGTCTGAACAAGCTCGAACCCAACCCCGCCGCGCTGGCTGCCGATTTGGATGCCACTTGGGAGCTGCTCGCCGAGCCGATTCAAACCGTCATGCGCCGCCACGGTGTCGCCAATCCTTACGAAAAACTGAAAGACCTGACGCGCGGCAAAGGCGGCATCACGCCCGAAGTGCTGAAAGTCTTCATCGAATCGCTGGAAATCCCCGCCGAAGCCAAATCCCAACTGCTCGCCCTGACCCCCGCGCTCTACATCGGCAAAGCGGAAGAATTGGCAAAACGGATTTGATACCGTCTTAATGATTTGAGATTGAATCGACACAAAAGGTCGTCTGAAAACTTAGGTTTCCCAGTTTTCAGACGACCTTTTACCGTTCAAATCGGGCTTTATTCAACTGTAACCGATTTCGCCAGATTACGCGGTTTGTCCACGTCCGTGCCGCGTGCGAGGGCGGCGTGGTAGGACAGGAGCTGCACGGGGATGGTGTGCACGATCGGCGAGAGTACGCCGACGTGGCGCGGGGCGCGGATGACGTGCACGCCGTCGGTGGCGTTGAAATTGCTGTCCAAGTCGGCGAAGACGAAGAGTTCGCCGCCGCGTGCGCCGACTTCCTGCATGTTGGCTTTGACTTTGTCCAACAAGCCGTCGTTCGGTGCGATGACGACGACGGGCATGTTTTCGTCCACTAATGCCAGCGGACCGTGTTTCAATTCGCCTGCGGGATAGGCTTCGGCGTGGATGTAGGTGATTTCTTTCAGCTTCAACGCGCCTTCGAGGGCAATCGGGAAGTGGATGCCGCGGCCTAAAAACAGTGCGCTGTTTTTCTTGGCGAATTTTTGCGCCCACGCGGCGATTTGCGGCTCAAGGTTGAGGACGTGTTGGATGCTGCCGGGCAGTTGGCGCAGTTCTTCGACGTATTCGCGCGCTTTTTCGGCGGAAACCAAACCGTGCTGTTTGCCCAGTGTTACCGCCAAACCAAACAAAACAACCAGTTGCGTGGTGAACGCTTTGGTGGAGGCGACGCCGATTTCTGCGCCGGCGCGGGTGTACAGCACCAATTCGCTTTCGCGCGGCAGGGCGGATTCCATGACGTTGCAGATGGACAGGCTGTGTTTGTGTCCCAAAGACTGCGCGTATTTCAGGGCTTCCATCGTGTCCAAAGTTTCGCCGGATTGGGAAATGGTGATGACCAATTGTTTCGGATCGGCAATCACGTCGCGGTAGCGGTATTCGCTGGCAATTTCCACGTCGGTCGGCATTTTGGCGATGGATTCGAGCCAGTATTTGGCGGTCAGCGCGGCGTAGTAGGATGTGCCGCAGGCGAGGATTTTGATGCTGCGGATGTCGTCGAACACTTCGCGTGCGTTCGCGCCGAAGTTTTCGGGTTCGAAGCCGCCGTCAAGGAACACTTCGGCAGTATCGGCGATGGCGCGCGGTTGTTCGTGGATTTCTTTTTGCATGAAGTGGCTGTATGGGCCCAACTCCAGCGAAGCGAGCGACAATTCGGATACTTTGACTTTGCGTTGGGTGTCGGCACCGGTTTTGTCGATGAGTTTTTCGATGCCGTTCGCGCTTAGAAGGGCAATGTCGCCGTCTTCCAAATAGGCGATGCGGCGGGTGAAGGCGATGACGGCGGATACGTCGGAGGCGATGAAGGTCTCTTGATCGCCCAATGCCACCAAGAGCGGGCAGCCCATACGCGCGACCACCATTTCTTCGGGTTTGTCCTGCGCCATCACGGCGATGGCGTATGCGCCGTGGAAACGGGCGGTGGCTGCGCGGACGGCTTCAAACAGTTTGCCGCCGTTTTGGGTGTATTCGTGATTGACGCTGTGGGCGATGACTTCGGTGTCGGTTTGCGATTCGAAGGTGTAACCCAAGGCTTTGAGGCGTTCGCGTTCGGCTTCGAAGTTTTCGATGATGCCGTTGTGGACGACGGCAATCATGCCACCGGAGATGTGGGGGTGGGCGTTGGGTTCGGTTACGCCGCCGTGGGTCGCCCAGCGGGTATGGCCGATGCCGATATGGCCGAACACGCCTTTTTCGCGCGCCGCATCTTCCATCAGCTGCACGCGGCCGACACGGCGCACGCGCTTGATTTTGCCGTCTGTGTTCACGGCGATACCCGACGAGTCGTAGCCCCGATATTCAAGGCGTTTGAGACCGTCGGTCAGAAAATCGACTACATTGTGGTTGGCGCGGATGGCGCCGACGATACCGCACATATAAGTTCCTTAGTATCTAAAGTTGAAAAAAGACAAGACGCCGGCTTCCGAACGCCTTGCCCGCATATTATATCAGAGCGTAATATATCATACTGAATTTTAAAGAAATTAACAGTAAATCTAACTGATTGATTGCTTTAAAAATAGTTTCAAATATCAGGCTTTCCGCTGTTTGAGTGCCATATGGCGGATTAGTTTTATCGAATAGGTTGATATGCTTTTCGTATAAATATAACATGAATCGTCTGGCTATTTCAGACGACCTTATACATTTCTTAACTGTCCAGCGTAAAAAGACGTACAAAAACCAAGCTGTCGCAATCGAATCATTTATAATTTCATGAAAATAAAAACAAGGATTTCACACCATGGCAAAAAAATTCCCCATCTTCCCCAAAGCGCCGGAGCGCATCTGCTGGGGTTGCGACAAATATTGTAAAGAAGACGATTTGCAATGCGGCAACGGCTGCGAGCGCATTCAGCACCCCATCGAATTGGACGGGCGCGAGTGGTATAAAAAAGGCGACTGGAGCAATTTGTTGAGCGAAGAGCAGCAAATCGAACTGGGCTTGAAAGAAGCGCCCAAACCCGCCAAGCCGCATATCAAACTGCCGTTGCGGAACAAAACGGCTTAAGCACCCCGCCAAGCTTAAGGGGTCGTGTGAAAACCGAAGGGGCGCAGTCATGCGCCCTTATCTTTAAAGTTAATCCACTATATTTCAACGATACACCAGAAATTGACCCCTCCCGCGCCAAACCGCCGCTGCCCATCTCTCTAGCAAACATACTTAATTTTTTTAAATACGGTATCTCATCAAATTCCGTCATTCCCGCCCCCGCCTACGCGAGGACAGGCTACGGCAGGAATCCATCGTAAAACTTGAGAAACCTTGATTTGAAAAACAGTTGCTGAATTTCAAAAATGGATTCCCGCCTGTGCGGGAATGACGGCAACAGAAACGACAAAGGTTCAAACCTCCAATCCCGATGTGGATTGCCTTAACAAAAGGTCGTCTGAAAACGCCAAAATATGCTTTTCAGACGACCCCTCCCATCTATCCCGAACCTGTCCGCGAAAAATGCTAAAATAACCAATTCATAAGCAAATCCACCTTTTCAGACGACCTCAATGCTCACCGATTTAGAAAAAAACGCCATCCGCGACCATTACCAAAATATCGGCAAAAACCTGCCCGGTTTCCGCCCGCGCGCTTCGCAGCGGGAAATGATTGCGGCGGTTGCCAACGCTTTTTCGCGGACGTTGACGCGCGAAGAAGGCGGCGAGCCGCCCAAGCGCGAGGGCGAGAGCATTGCCGTGATCGAAGGGCCGACCGGCGTGGGCAAATCGCTTGCCTACCTGCTGGCGGGCGGCATTATGGCGCAGACGCGCGGCAAGCGGCTGATTGTGAGCAGCGCGACGGTTGCCTTGCAGGAGCAGTTGGTGGACCGCGACCTGCCGTTTTTGGTTGAAAAAAGCGGTTTGGAACTGACCTTCGCGCTTGCCAAAGGGCGCGGCCGCTATCTTTGCCCCTACAAACTCTACCAACTCACGCAAAGCAATGCCCAGCAAAACCTGCTCGGCTTTGAAGCCCCCGCCGTGTTGTGGGACAGCAAACCCAAGCCCGAAGAATTGAAGTTGCTGCGCGACATCGCCGACGAATTTTCCGCCCGACGGTTCAACGGCGACCGCGACACTTGGCCGGAAAAAATCGACGACACCATCTGGATGAAGGTGAACAACGACAACTACGGCTGCCTCAAAGCCGCCTGCCCCAACCGTCCGGAATGCCCGTTTTACCTTGCCCGCGACACGCTGGAAACCGTCGATGTCGTCGTCACCAACCACGATTTGCTGATGGTCGACATCAGCATGGGCGGCGGTGTGATTTTGCCCGACCCTGAAAACAGCTTCTACTGCATCGACGAAGCGCACCACCTGCCCAAAAAAGCACTCAGCCAGTTTGCCGCCGAGCATTCGTGGAACCAAGCCGTGTGGGCGTTAGAAAAACTGCCGCAGGTTACCGGCAAAATCGCCACGCTCACCGACAAAGGCGAGTTGGCGAACCTTGCCGACGAAGCCGCCGCCTCGCTACTCGAAAGCCTGCACGAATGGCAGTTCCACCTCGCTGAAGAGCCGTCTTTGAGCTTCGGGTCGTCTGAAAACGACAGACGGACCAACAGCGAACCGACTTGGCTGTGGGAAGACGGCAAAATCCCCGAAAGCCTCGAAACCACCGTTTCCAACACCGCCATCGCCGCCCGCAGCCTCTACAAACACATCAACAGCCTCAACGACGCCCTGTCCGCCGCCCGCCGCGACAAAGACCAAAACAGCGCACAAATCGACCGCCTGAGTACAGAATTCGGCGTATTCCGCGCCCGCGTCGAACAAATCACCGCCACATGGGACTTGCTCTCCACCGTCCCCCTCGAGGGCGAAGAACCGCTGGCAAAATGGATAACCCGCCGCGCCGACGACAAAAACGACTACATTTTCAACGCCAGCCCCATCAGCAGCGCGTCCCACCTCGCCAACAGCCTGTGGCGGCGCGCGGCAGGCGCAGTGTTGACCTCCGCCACCCTGCAATCCTTGGGCAGCTTCAACCTGATTCTGCGTCAAACCGGACTGCAATGGCTGCCCGAAACCACCACCCTCGCCCTAGAAAGCCCGTTTGATTTCGACGCGCAAGGCGAACTCTACATCCCGCCGGTGCACGCCAGTCCCAAAGACCCCGCCGCGCACACCGCCGCCATCGTCGAATGGCTGCCCAAGCTCATTTCGCCCACCGAAGCCATCGGCACACTCGTCCTGTTTTCCTCGCGCAAACAAATGCAGGATGTCGCCCTGCGCCTGCCCGAAGACTACCTGCCGCTCCTGCTCGTACAAGGCGAATTGCCCAAAGCCGTCCTCCTGCAAAAACACCACCAAGCCATAGAAGAAGGCAAAGCCAGCGTCATCTTCGGACTCGACAGTTTCGCCGAAGGACTCGACCTGCCCGGCACCGCCTGCGTGCAAGTCATCATCGCCAAACTCCCCTTCGCCATGCCCGACAACCCCATAGAAAAAACCCAAAACCGCTGGATAGAACAGCGCGGCGGCAACCCCTTCATCGAAATCACCGTCCCCGAAGCCGGCATAAAACTCATCCAAGCCGTCGGCCGCCTCATCCGCACCGAACAAGACTACGGCCGCGTGACCATCCTCGACAACCGCGTCAAAACGCAGCGGTACGGCCAACAATTACTAGCCAGCCTGCCGCCGTTTAAAAGGATAGGTTGAAACCCATAAAAAGGTCGTCTGAAACCTGATTTCCAGTTTCAGACGACCTCAACACAAACATCATCAACACATACCATGAAAAAACTCACTTTCATCGCCATACTTATCCCCCTGCTGGTTTCCTGCGGTTCGGCATCTCCCAGCATGCCCGACCGCGATTACACCCGCACCCATCCCGCACCCAAAGCATTCGATCCCAACCGCACCCAATACACCTGCGCTACTTGGACACCGCCGTCCGACACTGATGCCGAAGCCGAGCAATGGTATCGGGCAGCAACCTTACTCCATGCCCAAAGTTGGCGCAGAACCGCGCAAGAGTTGCAGGATATGGTGATTCTGTACGAAGCGGCGGCAAGTCGCGGACATTACCGTGCCATCAACAATCTCTATCTGCTCTACACCGGTACCCAAGGTGCGATGGGTGATTTGTTTGACCAACGTCCCGACCGCGCCCGCAAATGGTTGCATTATGGTTTGGAGAAGGATTGGGCGATGGCATACTACTGGCTGTTTGATGCCTTGTATGAAGGTCATGCCGGCTACCCTTACAACCCGAAACTCGGCCTTGCCTACCTGCAAAAGGCAGTGGAATTGGGTGTCCCGTTGGCGCAGTATGAATTGGCACAGATTTACGAAAAAAATCTCGATAATTCAAAAACCGCTCAACTGCTGCTTAAGTGTGCCGCCAAGCAGGGATTTTCAGCGGCAATGGATGAATTATCTACTTTCAAGTGGATTGACGGCAAATTAAACGAATCCCTGTTACTGATGCACAATGCCGTACGGAATGGAGGTGAAAAAGGGGGAGAATCCGCGTTACTATTAACGGACGTTTATAGCAAATCAAAAGGTATTCTGCAGGCATTTTCCGCAACCCCTGCCGACCCTATTCGAGAAGCAGCCTATCATGAACTATATGTGGCACTTAAAGGTACGGATACTACCAGCGGCAACCCCTTCTACACCTTCCCGCGCCTAGACGAAGTCCTGCCCCTGCCGCCTGCCAAAACCCACTGGAAAGGCATCTATTCCGCAATGAGCAAGGAAGACGCGGCGTTCTACCAAAATCCACCCGACACCGCTGCCCTTGCCGCTGATATCCTCAAACGCGGCATCGTCAAAAAAGAAGAGGTTTACTGGTCGCCACGCCCTCCCGAGCCTCCCGAAGATCACGGGTTGTAAGTGGAATCAAGACACAACATTTAAAAAAGGTCGTCTGAAACCTGATTTCCAGTTTCAGACGACCTCAACACAAACACAATCAACACATACCATGAACAAACTCACTTTCATCGCCCTGCTTATCCCTCTGCTGGCTTCCTGCGGTTCGGTTTCACTTTCCCAATCCGACCGCAATTACACCCAAACCCATCCTGCCCCCAAAGCCTTTGACTCGAAGCGCACCCAATACACCTGCGCCACATGGACGCCGCCGTCCCCGCCCGATGCCGAATCCCATCTTTGGTATCGTGCCGCTACCCTGATTCATGCTGAAGGTTGGCGCAAGAATACGCGGCAGGCTCAGGATATGATTACCCTATATGAAGCGGCAGCGTCGAAGGGGCATTATCAGGCAATCAATAACCTTTATTTACTTTATACCAACGGACAAGGGGCAAGCGGTACTTTGTATGCTCCCCAGCCCAGTCGCGCCCGCAAATGGCTGCACTACGGTCTGGACAAAAACTGGGCGATGGCAAATTACTGGCTGTTTGATGCGTTGTATGAAGGCAATGCGGGCTATCGCTATAACCCTAAACTCGCTCTTGCCTACCTGCAAAAGGCGGTGGATTTGGGCGTGCCACTGGCACAATATGAATTGGCACGGATTTACGATAAACGATTTAAAGATTACAACACGCGCGAACTGCTGCTTGATTGCGCAGCTAGGCAAGGGTTCTCTGCCGCCATGGATGAATTGTCTAGGATCAAGCGGGTTCGTTATGGTAATTTAAAAGAATCCTTGCAATTAATGCACAATGCATTGCGCTATGGTGGTGAAGGAGGAGGAGAAGCCGCCTTAAAGCTAACAATGGTTTATGCTAAAAATAAGGCTCTTATGGATAAATTTATTGCTATCCCTGCCGATCCTGTCCGCGAAGCAGCCTATGCCGAGTTAGAAAAAGCCCTTAAAGGCACAGGCACCAAAAGCGGCAACCCCTTCTACACCTTCCCGCGCCTAGACGAAGTCCTCCCCCTGCCGCCTGCCAAAATCCACTGGAAAGGCATCTATTCGGCGATGAGTAAAGAAGACGCGGCGTTCTACCAAAATCCGCCTGACACCGCCGCCCTTGCTGCCGACATTCTCAAACGCGGTATCGTCAAAAAAGAAGAAGTTTACTGGCCGCCGCGCAAAGATTAAGATAAACAGAACCCCTCACCGTTCCCCCTACAAACTCAGGACAAACACGACATGACCTTAGACCAATGGCTGCGCCATTCGCAGTTGCCGAGACTCGAAGCCCGTATGTTGCTGCAACATGCAGGCGGTTATAGCCGTGTGCAGTTGGTCACGCAAGGCGCCGATCCGCTGCCGGAAACAGTAGCCGCGCAACTGGATATCCTGCAGGCACGTCGTCTGAAAGGCGAGCCGATGGCGTATATTTTAGGCGGACGGGAGTTTTACGGACGATGGTTTGAAGTCGGTCCCGACGTGTTGATTCCCCGTCCCGAAACCGAGCATTTGGTGGAGGCGGTTATCGGGCATCTTCCTGCAAACGGACAGGTTTGGGATTTGGGAACGGGCAGTGGGGCGGTTGCCGTGACGGTGGCGTTGGAAAGAACGGATGCGGTAGTGCGCGCTTCCGATATCAGCGGCGGAGCGTTGGCGATTGCCCGTAAAAACGCGGAAACTCTGGGCGCAAGGGTCGAGTTTGCATTGGGTTCGTGGTTTGAGACGGATCAGACGTCGTCTGAAGACAAACACCGCTTCGATGTCATTGTTTCCAATCCGCCTTATATCGAGGCCGGCGACGAGCATTTGAGCCAAGGGGATTTGAGATTCGAGCCGCAAACGGCGTTGACAGATTTTGCCGACGGTTTGACCTGTATTCGAGAGCTGGCGCAGCGCGCGCCGGAATTTTTAAAAGAGGGCGGATGGCTGCTGCTGGAACATGGTTACAACCAAGGCGCAGCAGTGCGGCAGATTTTGACGGCAAACGGCTTTGCCGAAGTCAGTACGCAACAAGATTTGGCAGGGCTGGACAGATTGACCTTAGGCATGTTCCGCCATGTTGAATAATGTATAGCGGCTTCAAGTGAAGCCGCCAATCTGCCGCCTGCCGTATCAAGTCAGTTTATAGCGGTTTAATCATGTAGCGTCGCGGCATGCAAAGTATTTTCCAATAAAGTGGCAATCGTCATCGGACCGACCCCGCCGGGTACCGGGGTAATCATGCCCGCCCGTTCTTTTGCCACATCAAACTCCACATCGCCGCACAAGCTGCCATCTTCCAAACGGTTAATCCCGACATCAATCACCACCGCGCCGGGTTTAATCCACTCCCCTTTGACAAAATTGGGAATCCCGACACCCACCACCACAATATCGGCAGCCCCGACTTCCTTGTCCAAGTTTTCCGTCGCACTGTGGCAAATCGTCACCGTGGCGCGGGCAAGCAGCAGCTCCAGTGCCTGTGGGCGTCCGACAATATTCGATGCCCCGACGACGACCGCTTTCTTGCCTTTCGGATCGATGCCGTAAGCCTCCAGTAGCGTCATCACACCCTTGGGCGTACAAGGGCGCATCAGAGGCATTTTTACCACCAAACGACCCACGTTATAAGGATGGAAACCGTCCACATCTTTGTCCGGATGGATACGTTCCAAAACAGCCTGACTGTCTAAGCCCTCAGGAAGCGGAAGCTGCACCAAAATACCGTCTACTTCCGCGTTCCCGTTCAATTCATCAATCAGCTTGAGCAAGTCTTCCTGAGAAGTCGACGCTGGCAGCTCATAAGACAAAGACCGGATGCCGCATTTTTGGCATGCCGATTTTTTGTTGCGGACATATACGGCACTGGCAGGATTGTCACCGACCAACACCACGGCCAAACAAGGCGCACGCAATCCGGATTCAAGCCGCTTGGCTACCGCAGCGGATACCAGCTGCAAACGCTCCTGCGATATTTTTTTACCGTCAATCAATTGGGCTGTCATGAAATTTCCATTTGGTTATCAATAAATAGCAAACGCAATTATCGCATTTTTAAACCGATTTGGCAGTCGGATAACAGCAAAAACCGAAACTGTATTTTTGAACGGCATTACACCCGATATGAAGTAGGCAAAAAATTAAATTTTAAATAAAAATAAACAGATAATTTAGAAAAAAGAAAAATGATCTCAAATTGGATTGACAGGATTTCGGCGTATCTGTATATTCCCATTCTTCAGTCGGGGCGTAGCGCAGCCCGGTTAGCGCATCTGCTTTGGGAGCAGAGGGTCGTGAGTTCGAATCCCACCGCCCCGACCATACAAAAAATTCAGCACGAATCGGCATGAGCGCCCGTAGCTCAACCGGATAGAGCACCGACCTTCTAAGTCGGGGGTTACAGGTTCGATTCCTGTCGGGCGTGCCAAAAGTTAATGGTGGCTGTAGCTCAGTTGGTAGAGCCCTGGATTGTGATTCCAGTTGTCGTGGGTTCGAGCCCCATCAGCCACCCCAAATAAGAAATCCTGCATAGCAATATGCAGGATTTCTTATTTTCTATTGCATTTCAAATAGCGGTTGGACTTGCGCGTCATCTGTGAGAATTGAAGTATTTGGCTTTTTAGGTAGCTTTGAGGTCGTCTGAAAAGACCTTTTGAAAGTCATTCTAACGAAACGGACTTTTCATACGATTTTATAGTGGCTTAACTTTAAACCAGTACAGCGTTGCCTCGCCTTGCCGTACTATCTGTACTGTCTGCGG